>JAJQAS010000198.1 GCA_021203685.1 Clostridiales bacterium
CCCACCCGACAGCAGTTGGAGCAGGTGGTCGCCTCTCTGGAGTGCGGCGTGGACGCCCTGGCCTTCTCCAGCGGCATGGCGGCTATGACCGCACTGATGGAGTTGTTCCGTCCGGGTGACCACATCATCACCGACGCCGACCTGTACGGCGGGAGCATCCGCCTGTTCCGCTCCATCAGCCAAAAGAACGGCATTTCGTTCAGCCACATCGACTGTACCAAAGAAGACGTTGAATCCTATATTCAGGAAAACACTAGGGCCATTTTGATTGAAACACCCACCAATCCCATGATGAACGTAATAGACATCCGAAAGATGGCGGAGACAGCAAAACGTCATGACCTGCTGCTCATCGTGGACAACACCTTCCTGTCCCCCTATTTCCAGAAGCCGTTGACTCTGGGGGCGGACATCGTGCTTCACAGCGGGACAAAATTCCTGGGCGGACACAATGATACGCTGGCGGGCTTTCTGGTGACAGACTCACCGGAGTTGTCCGAACAGCTCCGCTTTATCAGCAAGACCGTCGGCTCCGGGCTGGCCCCCTTTGACAGTTGGCTGATTCTCCGGGGCATCAAAACCCTTCCCATCCGCATGGAGCGGGCGCAGGAAAACGCCCAGGCCATTGTCCAATTTCTATTGGGAGAGCGTCGGGTGCGGAAGGTCTATTACCCAGGCATCCCCGGCACACGAGCTTATGAGATCTGTCGGCGGCAGGCCAGTGGCTTTGGAAGCATGATTACCTTTGAAGTGGAAAGCCGGGAGCTGGCCCTCCACCTGCTAAAAAGCACCAAATTGATTCCCTTCGCGGAAAGTTTGGGCGGCGTGGAGACGCTGCTGACCTATCCCACCACCCAGACCCACGCCGATGTGCCGGTGGACATCCAACAGAAAAACGGTATCACAGACCGGGTGCTGCGCCTGTCGGTGGGCATTGAGACAAAAGAGGACTTGATTCAAGATTTGAAGCAGGCGATGGATTCCTTTGAGGCATCGCCCTGACAGGAGGAGCAACGTCATGGGAGAACGGAATTTGGACTTTGACCGGCTCATTGACCGGCGCAGCACGGATTGTCTGAAATACGACTTTGCGGTACGCCGGGGCAAGCCGGAGGATGTGCTGCCCCTGTGGGTGGCGGATATGGACTTCCCCACCTCCAGCTATGTGCTGGATGCCCTTCGGGAGCGGGTGGCCCACGGCATTTTCGGCTATACGGAGACCGGCGACCGTTACTTTGAGGCGGTGGCCGGGTGGATGGAGCGCAAACACGGCTGGCAGGTAAAGCAAAACTGGCTGGTGAAAACGCCGGGGGTGGTCTTTGGCCTGGCTATGTCGGTGAAAGCGTTCACAGAGACAGGAGACAGCGTCCTCATCCAACAGCCGGTGTACTATCCCTTCACGGAGGTCATTGTGGACAATGACCGGCGGGTGGTCAGCAGCGACCTTGTGCTGGGGTCAGATGGCCGCTATCACGTTGACTTTGCCGATTTCGAGCGAAAAATTGTGGAAAATCAGGTGAAGCTGTTCCTCCTGTGCAGCCCCCATAACCCGGTGGGGCGGGTCTGGCGGCGGGAAGATCTTCTGCATATGGGGGAGCTGTGCCGGAAGTATGGGGTGCTGGTGGTCAGCGATGAAATTCATCAGGATTTCGTCTTTGGAGAAAATCGGCATCTGGTGTTCGCCAACCTGAAACCGGAGTTTGAGGCGATTTCCATCACCTGTACCTCCCCGGCCAAAACCTTCAACCTGGCCGGGTTACAGGTGTCCAATCTGTTTATTCCCAACCCCGATTTGCGGCGGACGTTCCGCAGGCAGATTGCCGCCGCCGGTTACAGCCAGCTCAACGTCATAGGACTGACCGCCGGAGAAGCGGCCTATCGGTACGGAGAACCTTGGTACAACGGGGTTATGACCTATCTGGAACAAAACATCGCCTGGTTGAAAGCGTATCTGATCCGGGAGCTGCCGGAGATACGCATGATAGAGCCGGAGGGCACCTATCTGGTGTGGCTGGATTTCCGTGGGTTGGGATTGACCGGCCCGGAACTGGAGCGGCTGATTGTTTATAAAGCAAGGCTCTGGCTGGACAGCGGGGCCATCTTCGGCCCGGCGGGAGAAGGGTTCCAGCGCATCAACATGGCCTGTCCCCGGTCCACGCTGGAGCAGGCACTGGAGCAGCTAAAACGAGCCGTCCGAGGGGCGTAAGGAGGGATTCTCATGTTACAAATTGATTCACGGGAACTGGAAAAGCTGCTGCTTTCCGGCAGCTTCGGTCTGGAAAAAGAGAGTCTGCGGGTAGACGAAGCTGGCTTTTTGGCCCACACGCCCCACCCTTTCCCGGATGCCCCCAATATCGTCCGGGATTTCTGCGAGAACCAGACGGAGATCAACACCTCCGTTCAGCCCAGCCCCCACGCTGCGGTGGCGGAGCTGGAGCGGCACACCCGGACGATTCTGCAAACGTTGGCAAAGCTGACGCCCAGAGAGTATCTGTGGCCCTTCTCCAACCCGCCCTATATCCGCAACGAGCAGGACATTCCGGTGGCTCAGTTTGCAGGGCCGCAATCGGAAAAGACCGTCTATCGGAACTACCTCTCCAAGCGGTATGGCCGGTATAAAATGACCCTGTCCGGCATCCACGTCAACTACTCCTTTCATGAGGAGCTGCTGCGCCGGGATTTTCAGCGCAGCGGGCAGGGCAGCTATATTGACTACAAAAATGACATCTACCTGACCCTTGCCAAACGGGTCACGGCCTACGGCTGGATTTTGACGGCCATCACAGCCGCCAGCCCGCTGCTGGACAGCTCCTATGTGGAAAAAGAGCGGTTTGACGGGGATGTGTTTCAGGGCCTGGCGTCCGTACGGTGCAGTGAGCTGGGGTATTGGAACGCCTTCGCCCCGGTGTTTGACTACAGCAGCCTGTCCGCCTATGTGGAGAGCATCCGGGACTATGTGCGCCGGGGCTGGCTCCAGGCCCCTTCTGAGCTGTATTACCCCGTCCGGTTAAAGCCTGCCGGACCGAACCGGCTGGACACGCTAGAAAACGGTGGTGTCAACCACATCGAGCTGCGGATGTTCGACCTGAATCCGTTGACCTCCGCCGGTATCGAAGAACGGGACGTGGTCTTTGCCCAACTGCTGCTGTGCTGGCTGGCTGCCACCCCTGACCAGCCCTTCACGGACCGGGATCAGGTGCAGGCAGTGCAGAACTTCAAAAACGCCGCCCACTATGACCTGAAAACGGTGAATCTGATGCTGCCGGACGGCCGCGCTTACTCTGTTGCACAGGCAGCACGAAAGGTGATCGCGCTGATGCGGGACTTTTACCGAAACTATCCCGCCGAAGTACAGCAGGTGCTGGATTTTGAGGACGCCAAATTCATCGACGGAGAAAACCGCTACGCCTGGAAGATTCGCAAAGCCTTTTCCGATGGTTTTGTCCGCAAGGGGCTGGCGCTGGCCAGACAGCGACAGGAGGCAGCAAATGTGTGAACTGTTCGGCGTCAGCACCTCGGGCCCCATCCCGGTGAATGGACTGTTGAAGGAGTTCTTTTCCCACAGCACAGAGCACCCCAACGGGTGGGGCATGGCAACCTTCCACGGCAACGCCGCTTCCTTGGAGAAGGAGCCGGTACCCGCCTTCCGCAGCAGCTACCTGAAAGCGCGGTTGTCTCATTCTCTGGAGACGGAGGGGATGATCGCCCACATCCGCCTCGCTACGGTGGGTTCCACGGACTACGAAAACTGTCACCCCTTTGTTCAGCGGGATCGCTTTCATCGGTGCTGGACGCTGGCCCACAACGGCACCATGTTCCACTGTCCGGCTCTGGCTCCCTATCAGTATGTGCAGGAGGGGCGAACCGACAGTGAGCGGATCCTCTGTTGTCTCATCGACCGGCTGGATCGTGCTGCTACAGAGGCGGGCCGCGAGCTGACAGCGGAGGAAAGGTTCCGGTTCCTGGACAGATTTGTCTGTGAGATGACAGCAGGAAACAAAATGAATTTTCTGCTGTACGACGGCGAGCTTTTATATGTCCACACCAACTACGCGAACTCCCTCTATGTGGCCCAACTGCCCAACGGGGCGCTGTTCGCCACCACTCCGCTGGGCCATTGCCGTTGGACGCCTGCGCCCTACACCACGCTCTGCGCCTACAAAGCGGGGCGGCTGGCCTATGCCGGCACGAACCACGGCAACGAGTATATCGACAACGAGGCGGATACGCACTTTTTGTTTTTGGATTT
>JAJQAS010000167.1 GCA_021203685.1 Clostridiales bacterium
CCCCTGCCTGCTAAGCGGGCGGTTACTTCTGTAACCTAACACAAGGGGCTGACCGTTGCCGGGCAGCGCCCTTTTCTAACATTTAGTATACCCCTGCGGCGGGAAATTGTCAAGGGGCTGCGCGCGCTGGAATCCAGTTTGAAGAGCACTGAGAAATTTGCTCTGTCTGATAGCCACGCTCACGCCTCTATACATACGAAAGCCTAATCCCCACCTCACCCCGAAAGGAGAAACGCCTCATGTCAAAATTCAGCAGCTACCTGAAACAGCTCTTCGAGGCCAGCGGCGAGAGCATTGCCGCCGTGGCCAGGGACATCGGCGCGGAGCGCACCTCCATCCACAAGGCGCTGACCGACGAGCGGGTGCTGCCCTACCGGGTGGTGCAGGCCCTGGCGGGGCACTTCCGCCTGACGCTGGAGGAGCGGGAGGACTTCTTCCAGTTTTACGAAATGCTTCTCCAGGGGGAGGACGCCTGGCGCAACCAGCAGGCCATCTGCGACCTGTTCAACCACCTGGCCGACGTGCGCTTCGCGCCCAGCGTCTCCTCGGTGCAGCTGCCGCCCCCGCCCGCCGCCGCCACCCTGGTGGAGGGGGAGTACGCGGTGCGCAGCGTCATCCGCTCGGTGCTGGCCTGGGAGACCAGCCAGGGGGAGGACGTGTCCATCCAGATGTTCCTCCCCGCCGGACTGGACCTGTCCCAGGAGCTGCTGGAGCTGTGGGTGGCCGGGGCAACGTTCCGGGTGGAGGAGCTGCTCTGCTCCCCCGTGGTGACGGGCAGCGACTGCTCCCGGGATATCCGCCTGCTGGAGCGCATCATCCCCCTGTGCCTGGTCTCCCGGGGCGCCTATTCCCCCTATTACTTCCGGGAGCGGCCGGGGACGCTGGACATCAACCCGCTGAACTACTACATCATCACCCCCCACTACATGATCCACCTGTCCCAGGAGCAGTCGGCGGCGGAGCTGCACTCCCAGCAGCCCATGATCCGGCTCTTCTCCAGCCACTTCCAGCGGCTGCTGGAGCGGTGCGACCTGCTCACCAGCTGCACCGCCAGCATCCTGGACGTGCTGCGGCGGTACACCGATGCCACCAGCCCGGAAACCTCCTTCTTCCTGCTGTGCCAGCCCTGCTTCGGCCGGTACGTCACCCCGTCTTTCATTCAAAAGTACCTGCGCACCGATGGCAGCGTCCCCCGGGAGCAGCTGTACAACATGGGCAACGAACGCTTTGCCATGCTGCGGAAGGTGGAAAAGGACTATTACACTATCTTTTCCGAGGAGGGGCTGCAAGCCTTCATCGACACCGGGGTGCTGGTGGAAATGCCGCCGGAATATGTGCCGCCGGTGGAGCCGGCCGACCGCCTGGCGTTCCTGACCCAGCTGCGCAGGGAGATGGAGACAGGCGTGGTGATCGGGCTAATCGTCCGGCCCTCCTACCTGCGGCTGCCGGACTACCTGGAGCTTTACTTTGACGCGGAGGGCAACATCCACTTCGACACCACCAACCGCTTCCTCCATGGGGCGTACTGCTGCGACCTCCGCATCTCGGAGGAATACCTCCGCCGGGCGTTCTATGAGTTTTTCCAGGCGCTGCCCAACAGCAAAATGGTCTATTCCAAAGAGGACACCCTGCGCATCCTGGACGAGGGCATCCGCAAGCTGGAAAGCTTGTCCGGCGCGAAATAAGTGTGACAAACTTTCCAAAAATTCTGTCTCACTTTCTGTCACACCTTGCAATCCAGATTTGGCTTTGATAAAATGGGAGTGAACCGGAGGGTGGACGCCGCCCGGTGATGAATATGCTCTACCTCCCCATATTGGTTCGCTCCCCAAGCGAATGGCCCTCCCGCGCCCCCGCGTCGGAGGGCCACATTTGTCTTTCCGGAGCATTTCTCCATGCGTGGGGCTGGGACATCCGGAAGAACGGTCGATATTCAAAGCCAGCACGGCGGGACACAGGTGAAAATCCCTGTCTCCCGGCGTTCTTTTTTGTGGCAAAGGCAAGGGAAATCTCCTGTCGTCTGCCTCCTCATGGGGGAGCGCCGCACTGGGGCCGCTCTCCTGCCGCCCATGGACGCGCACCGGTTAAAATATGAACAGAAAATGAATCCCCGGGAAAGTCAAAAAATGTGGAAAAGTGGGATAGGCAACCGCTATTCTTTTGACTATAATTTAGGGCAGAGCCGAAAACGGAAGCATTTCCGTTCGGTAAAAAGCGGCACTGGCAGCGGGTATCCGCCCCAGGACCGGATACTATTTCAGGGGGAGAGATTGCCTATGTTTGTTGTTTTTTTCTGGTCTGGGTGATGCTCAACGGCCGATGGACCACGGAGATCGCCCTGTTTGGCGTGGCCATCGCCGGGGGCGTCTACGCCTTTATCTGCGTCTTCATGGGATTCAGCCCCGCCAAGGACTGGAAGCTGGTGAAGAAGCTGCCCCTGGCGGTGTGCTACGCCTACCATCTGGTGGTGGAGATCGTCAAGGCCAACCTGGCCATGCTGCCCTTTCTGTTCTCCAACGAGACGCTGCCGGAGCCGTCGCTGGTGCTGTTTTACGCCGACCTGAAAACCGACGCGGCCCGGGCGATTTTGGCCAACTCCATCACCATCACCCCCGGCACCATCACCGTGGAGCAGGACGAGGAGGCTTTTTGCGTCCACTGCTTCGATAAGTCGATGGGCGAGGGGCTGGACACGTCGGTCTTTGTGGAGCTGCTGAAACGAATGGAGGCGTGAGCGTTTTGAACGAAGGATATCGAATGTTTTTCCTGGTGTGCTGCGTGGTGCTGACGGTGCTGCTGCTGCTGTGCCTGGTGCGGGCCATCAAAGGCCCCCGGCTGGCCGACCGCATCATTGCCACCAACATGATCGGCACCGTGACCATTGCCATCATCGCGCTGCTCTCGGTCTACCTGGGGGAGTCGGCGGTGCTGGACATCAGCCTGATCTACGCCATTATGAGCTTTGTGTCGGTGATCGTGCTGTCGAAAATTTACATGGCCCGCTTCGTGGAGTGGGAGAGTGAGCGCGGCGCGCTGGAAGAGGAGGAAGAAGAGCATGGAGCTTAGTTTGATCCGGTTTATCATTGCCGCCGTCCTCATCGCCGGGGGGATCGCGGTCATGTGCATCGCCACCTTCGGGGTGTTCCGGCTGAACACCGCCATGAAGCGGATGCACGCCGCCGCCATGGGAGATTCCCTGGGCATTGGCATGGTCATGGTGGGGCTGATGGTGGTCTACGGCCTGTCGGCCAGCTCCCTCAAGGTGCTGGCCATTCTGGCGCTGTTCTGGTGCGCCTCGCCGGTGTGCTCCCACCTGCTGGCCAAGCTGGAGGTCATGACCAACCTGAACCTGGAAGACGAATGCGAGGTGCCGGAATAATGGATATTTTACGTGTCGTGCTGCTGGCCTCCCTCATCATCTGCGCCGTGTCGGTGAGCCTGTCCCGGAACCTGCTGACCTCGGTGGTCATCTACATGGCGTTCAGCCTGACCATGACCAGCATCTGGCTGCTGCTGAAATCCCCCGACCTGGCCATCACCGAGGCGGCGGTGGGGGCCGACGTGACCAGTATTCTGTTCTTTGTCACGCTGAAAAAGATCCATTCCATCCAGACCGAAGAAAAGGAGGAGGACGATGAGCAAGCCGAATCCAAATTATAAGGGCAGTACCTGGGACAAGGTCACCCGCTGGGTGAAAGGTACTTACGACCCCGCCGACGGCAGACTGGAGTCCACTCCGCCCAAAAACCGCCTCTCCCCGGGGGAGCGGGCGGAGCGGATGCTCCGGGAATACGACCAGAGCCGGTTTGAGGAGGGCGTGGCGAAGCAAATCGGCGCCTTCCAGGTGGTGAGCCGCATCTTCTTCGTGCTGATGGCCCTCTTTATGGTCATCGTTCTGCTGTACACCGTCAGCTTCCTCCCCGCCTTTGGCGACCCCGCTTCCCCGGTGAACAACGAGGTCTCCCAGCGGTACATCGAGCAGGGGCTGGAGGAGACCGGCGCGGTGAACATCGTGGCGGGCATGATCCTGGACTACCGTGCCTTCGACACCTTTGGCGAGTCCTGCGTGCTGTTCGTGGCCCTGTGCTGCGTCACCATCCTGCTCCGGGCCGACCGGAAGGACGAAATTCGTCTGCGCAACCGGGAGGACCACGAGGACCAGTACTATGAGCCGGAGGAGGACAACATCCTCCAGCAGGCGGCAAAGCTGCTGGTGCCCCTCATCATCATTTTCGGCGTCTATGTGGTGCTCAACGGCCACATCTCCCCGGGCGGCGGCTTCTCCGGCGGGGCCATCATCGGCACCGGGCTGATTTTGCACCTGACCGCCTTCGGCGTCCAGCGCACCCGCCGGTTCATGAACGAGCGGGTCATCAAGACGCTGACCGTGTGCGCCCTGACCTTCTACTGCTTCGCCAAGAGCTACTCCTTCTACACCGGGGCCAACGGCCTGGAGAGCATCATCACCACCGGCACCCCGGGGGCCATCCTCAGCGCGGGGCTCATCGTCTACCTGAACATCTGCGTGGGCATCGTGGTGGCCTGCACCATGTATTCCTTCTATATTCTCTTCCGGAAGGGGGCAATCTGACGTCATGGGCAACCTTTTGACCAATTACGAGGACGTGGCGGCAGTGATTTTGTTCGTCATCGGCATGGGCAACCTGCTGCTCCAGTCCAACCTGGTGAAGAAGATCATCGGCCTGGACATCATGGGCTCGGCCGTTTACCTGTTCCTGGCCTCCAAGGGCTACATCGAGGGGGGTGCGTCCCCCATCTATGTGGACGGCATCACCGATGCCTCCTACTACATCAACCCCATCCCGGCGGGACTGGTGCTGACGGGCATCGTGGTCTCCGTCAGCGTCAGCGCGCTGATGATGGCGCTGACCATCTGCCTCTACCGGCAGTACCACACCCTGAACCTGGACGAGATCATGCTGAAGCTGGGCAAGGAGGAAATGTAAATGACGCTTGTGCAAAATTTTCCCTTCTTCTGCATCATCCTCTCCATGTTCTCCGCCATCATCTCCTTCCCCATGAACCACCGGTGGGCCATGCGGGTCCACCTGCTCATGGTGTCGGTGGTGCTGGTGCTGTCGCTGGGGGTGCTGGGCTACGTCACTGCCACGGGGGAGAGCTACACCTTCATGATGGGCCACTTTCCGGCCCCCTGGGGCAACGAAATTCGCATCGGCGTGTTGGAGGCGCTGATGGCGGTGTTTTTCAGCCTCATCATGCTGCTGTCGGTGCTGGGGGGTCTGGCCCACATTGGCCGGGAGCTGAAAAACTCCCGGAAGAACCTGTTCTTCATCCTTCTGGACCTGCTGATGAGCTCGCTGCTGGCGCTGATCTACACCAATGACCTGTTCACCGCCTACGTGTTCATCGAGATCAACACCATCTCGGCCTGCGGCCTGATTATGATCAAAAAAGAGGGCCGCACCTATGTCTCCGCCCTGCGGTACATGGTCATGAGCCTGGTGGGTTCCAGCCTGTTCCTCATCGGCCTGACGATTTTGTACTCCATCACGGGGCAGCTGCTGATGTCCCCCGCAAAAGAGGCGTTGGCGGAGCTGGTGGCGGCGGGCACCTACCATGTGCCCATGCTGGTCATCATCGCCCTGGTGACGGTGGGTCTGGGCATCAAGAGCGGCCTGTACCCCTTCCACACCTGGATACCAGACGCCTACGGCTACACCACCCCTTCCGCCAGCGCGATTTTGTCCTCGCTGGTGTCCAAGGGCTATCTGTTCCTGCTCATCAAGATTTTCTACCGGGTGCTGGACTTCGAGTTCGTGGTCAGCAGTCAGGTGGTCAATCTGCTCTTTATGTTCGGCATCATCGGCATGATCATGGGCTCCTGGCTGGCCATCAAGACCAGGAACATCCGCCGCATGGCGGCCTTCTCCTCGGTGGCGCAGATCGGCTACATCTACATGGGCATTGGCCTGGGCACCACCGCCGGCGTGGTGGCCGCCCTGTTCCACATCATCTCCCACGGCGCTATGAAGTCCCTGCTGTTCATCAGCATCTCCGGCCTCTCCGAGGTGTCCGATGACAAGTCGGACTTCGACTCCCTGAAAGGCGCGGGCTTCCGCAACAAGCTGGCGGGGGTGGCCTACACCGTGGGGGCCATGTCCATGGTGGGTATGCCCCTGCTGACGGGCTTTATCTCCAAGTACCTTTTCGCCTCCGCCGCCACCACCGCCCTGCAGGGCAAGATGGTGGTGGCCTGGATCGCCCTGGCCATCAGCACCATTTTGAACACGGTGTACTTCATGGGCAGTGTGCTGACCATCTACCACTCGGTCCCGGCCCAGCAGCGCAAGCCCCACGGCATGATGCCCTCCGGCGTGGAGTCGGCGGCCACGGTGGGCCTGATCGCGTTAAACATCGGACTGGGCGTGGCTGCCACGCCGGTCATCGGGGCCATCCAAACCGGCCTTGCCATGTTCGGCTGACGGGAGGGGGAGAAATATGATTCTTTTGCTGATCCCCGTGCTGGCGCCCATTGGGGTGGGCGCGCTGCTGATGGCCTTCCCGCCCCGGCAGCGGAAGGTCATGCTGGCCGTTGTCTTTGCCGCGCTGGCCATTGACCTGGCCCTGGCGGTGGGCGTGGCTCTCCAGCCGGAGGACGCGCTGCGCCTGACCCTGGGCACCGTGGCGGAAGGGCTGACCTTCTACTTCCAGGTGGACACCGTGGGCAAGTTGTTCTCGGTGCTGGTGGCCTTCGTCTGGCTGCTGGTGGGCCTCGCCGCCTTTGAGTACATGAGCCACGAGCACGACGAACCCCGGTTCTTCGGCTTCTACCTTGTCGTGGGGGGCGTGCTGGCGGCGCTGTGCTACTCCGGCAACCTCTTCACCCTCTATGTGTTCTACGAACTGATGACTCTAACCTCCGTCCCGCTGGTGATGCACGAGCTGACCCACGAGGCGGTCATGGCGGGTCTGAAATACCTGTTTTACTCGGTGGGCGGCGCGTTTCTGGTGCTGTTCGGCCTGTTCCTCTTCACCGCCCAGGGGGCCGACCTGACCTTCACGGCGGGAGGTGTGCTGGGCGGCGGCGCAGCCTCCGGCGTGACGCTGCTGGCGGTGTTTTTGATGATTTTGGGCTTCGGCACCAAGGCGGGTATGTTCCCCATGCACGGCTGGCTGCCCACCGCCCATCCTGTGGCCCCGGCCCCGGCCAGCGCGGTGCTGTCCGGCGTCATCACCAAGGCCGGTGTGCTGGGCATTGTCCGCACCGTGTACTACATTGCGGGGCCGGAGCTGATCCGGAACACCTGGGTGCAGTATGTTTGGCTGGGCCTGACGCTGGTGACGGTGTTTATGGGTTCTATGCTGGCCTACCGGGAGAAGGTGCTGAAAAAGCGGCTGGCCTATTCCACCGTCAGTCAGGTGTCCTATGTGCTGTTCGGCCTCGCGCTCTTGCAGCCGGTGGCCTTTGTGGGGGCGCTGCTCCATGTGGTGTTCCACTCGCTGGTGAAGAACACGCTGTTCCTCTCGGCGGGGGCCATCATCTGCAAGACCGGCAAAACCAAAGTGGACGAGCTAAAAGGCATCGGCAAGGAAATGCCCGTGACCCTGTGGTGCTTCACCCTGGTGGGGGTGACACTGGTGGGCATCCCGCCCACCAGCGCCTTCGTCAGCAAGTGGTACCTGGCTACCGGTTCGCTGGCCTCCGGGATACCGGTATTTTCCTGGCTGGGGCCGGTGGCGCTGCTGGTCAGCGCCCTGCTGACGGCGGGGTATCTGCTCACCGTCTCCATCGACGGCTTCCTGCCCGGCAGCGACTACGACTATGCCGCGCTGGAAAAGCACGAGCCAACCTGGCAGATGCTGGTTCCTCTGGTGGTGCTGACCGCCCTGGCGGTGTTGCTGGGCGTGTGGCCCGGCGGGTTGACTGCGCTGCTGACCGGCGTGGCCTCCAGCGTACTTTGAGAGGGGAGGAAAACGCTGTATGAGTCCTTATTTCATCCTGGTACCCATTCTGGTCCCCATCCTGGCGGGGGTCCTGCTGATGACCTTCCCCATCCAGGACTACAAAACCCGGGCCGCGGCGGTGGAGTCAGTGGTCATCCTCAACACCATTCTGGTGTTCGTGCTGCTGCTGAACCGCCCGGCAGAGCGGCTGTACCTGTTCTCCTTTGTGGAGGGCCTGCCCCTGACGCTGAACATCGACGGCATGGCCACCTTCTTCGGCGGGCTGGTGGCCTGCCTGTGGCCTCTGGCAACCCTGTACACCTTTGAATACATGCGCCACGAGGAGCGGGTCAACACCTTCCTGTCCTTCTACACCATCACCTACGGCGTGACGCTGGGTGTGGCTTTCTCCGGCAACATCGTCACCATGTACCTCTTTTACGAAGCGCTGACCATGGTGACGCTGCCCCTGGTCATCCACACCATGACCGAGGAGGCCCAGGCGGCCACCCGGAAGTATTTGAACTACATGATTGGCGGCACCGCCTTCGCCTTCATCGGCATTGTGTTCTATTCCCTGTTCTGCACGGACATCGAGTTCGTGCTGGGGGGCAGCCTGGACGTGGCCAATTTGGGGGACTACGCCAACATCGCCCTGCTGGCCTACGTGCTGGCCTTCTTCGGCTTCGGCGTCAAGGCCGCGGTGTTCCCCTTCCACGGGTGGCTGCCCACGGCGTCGGTGGCCCCCACGCCGGTCACGGCTCTGCTCCATGCGGTGGCGGTGGTCAAGTCCGGCGTGTTCGCCATTATGCGGCTGACCTACTTCTGCTACGGCGCGGACTTCCTGAAAGGCACTTGGGCCCAGACCATTGTGGTGATTGCGGCGATGGTCACCATCGTCTACGGCTCCACCATGGGCGTGCGGGAGAACCACTTCAAGCGCCGCCTGGCCTACTCCACCGTTGCCAACCTGTCTTACATCCTGCTGGGCGTCACCATGATGTCCCCCCTGGGGCTGACGGCATATGTTCGTCCACGCCATCATGAAGATCAGCGGCTTCTTCTGCGCCGGCGCGGTGATGCACCAGACGGAGAAAAACTACGTCTACGAGCTGGACGGCCTGGGTTGGGCCATGCCCGCCACCATCACGGCGCGGCTCCTCTCCGGCCTGTCGCCGACGGGCATCCCCCTCTTCGCTGGGTTCGTCAGCAAGTGGAGCATCGTCCAGGCCCTGCTGGAGGACGCCGGTCTCGTGGGCTATGTGGGGGTGTTCGTGCTGCTCTATTCCGCGCTGATGACGGGCATCTATATGCTGTCCCTCAACGTGCGGGGCTGGTTCTCCGGCGGCACCGCCGCCCGGCAGGCCAACGCCCAGTTCCACGACCCCAGCTGGCTGATGCTGCTGCCCCTGGCGATCTTCTCGGTGGTCACGGTGGCCCTGGGCCTGAACGCCCAGCCGCTGATGGCCTTCGTCCAGAGCATCGCCACCGGGACATTCTGAAAGGAGGATGTGTGTTATGACTGGAAATCCCATTCTCCTGCTGCTGGTGCTCGGCCCCATGGCGGCGGGTGTCCTCGGCTACCTCATCGGGCGGCGGAACAAGGCCCTGCGGGACGGCTTCGCCATCGCTGTCACCGTATTGGAGGCGGCGGTGATGCTGCTGCTCCTGCTGACGGGCGGGGAAGTGTCCCTGTCCCTGCCGGGGGTGTGCGGCATGGGCCTGAGCTTCCAACTGGACGGCTTTCGGGGCATTTTTGCGACCGTCACCGCCTATATGTGGATGATGACCACCATTTTCTCCCGGGAGTACCTGGCCCACTCCCGCAACCGGAACCGGTATTACCTGTTCCTGCTGCTGACCCTGGGGGCCACGGTGGGGGTGTTCCTCTCCGACGACCTGTTCACCACCTTCGTCTTCTTTGAGCTGATGAGCATGGCCTCCTACGTCACCGTCATTCACGACGAACGCCCAGAGACCCTCTATGCCGGCGGCGTGTACCTGGCGGTGGCGGTCATCGGCGGCCTGGTGGCGCTGATGGGCATCTTCATGCTCTACAGCGTGACCGGCACCCTCCAGCTCTCGGAGCTGCTGGCCGCCTGTCAGGCGGCTTTCCCCGGCAACGAGGCGTGGTTCTACGTGCTGGGTGGCTGCATCCTCTTCGGCTTCGGCGCAAAAGCCGGTATGTATCCCCTCCACGTCTGGCTGCCCATGGCCCATCCCGTGGCCCCGGCCCCGGCCAGCGCCCTGCTGTCCGGCATCATCACCAAGTCGGGCATCTTCGGGGTGCTGGTGCTGTGTACCCGCATCTTCGCCGGGAACGGCTACTGGGGCTTCACGATCCTGCTGCTGGGCGTTGTGACCATGCTGCTGGGCGGCATTTTGGCCATCTTCTCGCTGGATTTGAAGCGGACGCTGGCCTGCTCCTCCATGTCCCAGCTGGGCTTTATCTTCGTGGGCATGGGCATGATGGACCTGCTGGGCGAGGAAAACGCCCTGGCGGTCCGGGGCACCATCCTCCATATGTTCAACCACTCCAATTTGAAGCTGGTGCTGTTCATGGCCGCAGGCGTGGTGGTGATGAACCTCCACAAGCTGGACCTGAACGACATCCGGGGCTTTGGCCGCAAAAAGCCCCTGCTGTGCTACGTGTTCCTGATGGGCTCCCTGGGCATCGGCGGCATTCCCCTGTTCAACGGCTACGTCAGCAAGACGCTGATCCACGAGAGCATCGTGGAGTACATCGAGCTGCTGGAGGAGGGGGCCGGTGCGGCGGCCTTCGCCGCCGCCAACAGCGCCACTCTGTTCCACGTTATCGAGTGGCTGTTCATCATCACCGGCGGCATGACGGTGGCCTATATGACCAAGCTGTTCGTGGCGCTGTTTGTGGAAAAGAACCGGGACCCGGCGGTACAGGCGGCCTTTGAGGCCGAAACCCACTACTGCAACAAGGCCACCGCCGCTGTGCTGGCGGTCAGCGCCACGGTGCTGCCCATTCTGGGCGTGCTGCCCTACCTGACTCTGAACAAGATCGCCGACCTGGGCCAGGGCTTCCTGAACGGCGTCTCCCCGGAGAGCGCGGTGAACTACTTCTCCCCGACCAACCTGAAAGGCGGTCTGTACTCCATCCTCATCGGCGCGGCCCTCTATCTGGTGGTCATCCGGTGCGGGATGCTGGTCAGGCAGCCGGACGGCTCCACCGTCTACGTCAACCGTTGGCCCAAATGGCTGGACCTGCTGGAGCTGGTCTATCGCCCGGTGGTGCTGGGGCTGCTGCCCGCGGTGGCGGGGTTCTTCTGCCGGTGCCTGGACTACGTGCTGGACGGGCTGGTGCTGCTGGTCAGGCAGACCACCCACAAGCAGCTCCGGGAGGGGCGGCTGCTGCCCAGGGGCTTCGAGCTTGCCTACGTGGTGGGCAGCCTACTGGACGGCGTGGTGGCCCTGCTCAACGCCACCTTCTGTAAGCGCGACCCCATTCAGGCGGACTTTGTGCGATTCTTTGCCGACCAGAGCCGCATCTATGAGGAGACCAAGAAGGAGGTCATGTCCGGCGTGTCCTTCAGCCTGCTGATGTTCGGCGTGGGCATTATGATCGTGGTGATCTACCTGCTGGTCGTTTGAACAATTTGCAATTCGCTGTCTGCGCATTGTCGCAGCGTGCCCGAAAAATATTTCCCCACCCGTGGCTGCGGGTGGGGAAATTTATGGAGGCTCTGATTAAATAACTCCCGGCGTCTGGACGGCATATTTTGTGCAACTCTTCGTTGTAAAATCTTGAAATCCACAAAGGATTCCTGCGATTTTACGCCTCAATTTGCGCAAAATCTGCTCGCCCAGCCATCCAAGGCCATTTAATCAGAGCCTCCTTATGTTTTTTGGACTTTTTCGACTTCGCCATGGAGGAAGCGGGCTTCCGCATACAGATAGCAGCATTACCGCAAAGAACTGCGGCCCGGCAAGCCCGCCGACGAAACCGCAAGCACGTTCCTGCCGAACAGCGATAACAGTTCACTGAAAATTGCTAATCTGACTATCCTTTTTACTCAGCCATACGCTAGGAACCCCTCCGCCACCGCCTAAAGGCGGCGGCCCTCCTCCCCTTTCAGGGGAGGCAAGAGGGGATAGTGCTTGTCATCTGGTGCAATTTTGTTCAACAGATGTGGAATTTCAGTAGAAAATCCCGCATTCTAGCCACTAATCACTAGCTACTAGCCACTAAAATGCGCGGCTGATTCAAAGGGATAACCAGTATTGCTAAAACAGCCCGTGGTTATATCTGATTTGTGCGTACAGCATCACGCCCAGGCCCACCACGCAGCCGCCGATGATGACCGCGTCCAGGTTCCGGTTCGTCGCCGCCTCCAGCGCCGCCGTCGCAATGGCGCAAAGGCCGATGATGCCGGTGCCAACGCCCATTGTCCTGCCATATTTGGGCGCGTCCTGGGGTGTCACCTTCCGGCGGTGGTACCAGTGGATGGTGGAAATGTTGCCGCTGAAATTGACCCCGGCGAGAAGCAGGAGTATCATCCCCAGCGCCAGAATGACCACTGTTTTTCCCATGTTCCCACTCCTTTCCCATCATTGCACATTGCTAAACTGGTTATCCCATTGAATCAGCTCAGTCGGTCATTTCAGCGCTAAACCCCTCCACCATGCTTCGCATGGTCCCCCTCCCCTTTCAGGGGCGGCAAGAGGGGTGGTCGGTTAAGAAATGAAAGTTCTTTGTGGTAAAGTTTTACTCTGCTTTGAAAAAATTGCTGACGATACCGTAAACACAACCCAAACTAACAGCTAACGGCTAATAGCTAACAGCTCATTCAACCGGCGGTTCCAGCTCCAACGCCTTAAAATACTCATAGTAGGGCAGCAGCCACTCGAACCCCCCGGCCACCTCATCCACCAGCTCCGGGCCGAAGAAGGGGCTGTTTTCCTCGTACTCCTTCTCCGCGCTGAGGCCCACGCTCTTCCGGTTGAACCAGGGCTGCAGCAGAGGGGAGACCTCCCCCTTGCTGCGCTTGTACTCGTCCCCCTCCAGGGCGAACACCTTCTGGCGGTTCAGCCGCCGGGCCAGCTTCTCCAGCTTTTCCGGCTCCCGGAGGATGCGCCGCCGGTACTGCTCCATGGTGGCGGGGGTCACCCGCCAGTAGCCCATGCCGTAGCTGTAGCCCTCGGGCCGGGCCTCAAAGTAGAAGCAAGGCAGGCCCGTCCACTCCTCCACCGGGGGCCGCAGGGTGAACCACAGGTGGTCCTTGTACAGTCCGCCGTACTTCACCCGCCGGGCGTCCCGGTAAATGCGCGTCACCTTGACGTTCAGCTCCAGCTTTTTGTGTTCTGCCAGCAGCCGCTCCTGCACCTGGGCCGCCAGCTCCTTCATGGGCTGATATAATTCCTGCTCGTAGACCGGCTTGTGCTCCAAAAACCAGTCCCGCCGGTTGTTGAATCGGATGCCCCACATGAAGGAAATGGTCTCGTCTGTGAATCCCTGAAACATCGTTTTTCTCTCCTGTTGTTTTCCCGTATAGTTACGGCCCCGGTCAGAGCCGGGGCCGTTTCCGTATTCGCGTTAATCCGTTGTAGTGGCCGTGGTGCTGGTGGTCGTGTCGTCAGTGGTGGTGGTCGTGGTGGAGGCACTGTCCGACGTGCTGTCGGATGATGTGGTATCCGTGGTGGAATCGTCTGTGGTGGTCGTGGAGCTGCTGCTGGAAGTGCTGCTCTTGGTGGTGGTGGTTTTCTTCTTCTTGGTGCCCACGTAAATGATCTCGTCATGCTTGGAATAGACGCTGTATGCCTCCTTCTCCTCGGAGAGCAGGTTGCCGTCGCTGTCGTAGATCTGGCGGTAGGTTTGCACCTTGTAGCCGTTCTCGCCCTCCTGGGTGACGGTGGAAGTCCCCTCGTACTGGCTGGAATCGTCCTTGGTGATGGTGCTGTAGGCGATGGTCTCCAGCGTCTCGCTGACGATCTTCACATAGTTGCTGTTGGTCTTGGTGCCCAGAATGGTGACGGTCAGGTAGCCGTCGGAGTATTCCGCCACGATCTTGATGGGGTAGACCGTGTCGTTGCAGAACTGGTAGTCCGGCCCGCCCCAGGAGACGGTGGCGTCCAGTCCCAGGTCGATGTAGCTGGAGGCGTAGGTGTGGTTCTGCCGCTGGACGATCTCCAGGTTGGCGTAGAGACAGGCGGCGTAGAGGGTGGAGGACACCTGGCAGATGCCGCCGCCCAGCTCCTGGACGGTTTCGCCGTTCAGGAGCTGGGCGGCGCCTTAAAGCCGTTTTCCGCCGTCCGCTCCCCCACGGTGTCGTTGTAGGAGAACACCTCGCCGCTGAGCAAAATCGTCCCGTTGACCTTTTGGGCCGCCAGCTTCACGTTGGAGACGCGGTCGCTGGTGCCGCCGACCTTGGTGGTGTAGGTGCCCAGGTAGTCCACAAAGAGGTTGTCCTCCAGCTTCTGGGTGGTGACCTCCGGCTCCTCATAGTCCAGGTCGATGGCCACGGTCTCCCCCTCCGCCGCCGCGTCCAGGGCGGCCTGTACGGCGTCCTTGTCGAAGCTGACGCCGGTGACGGAGGCCACGATGGAATAGTCGTCCTCCGGGTCCAGGGTGGCGTTGGCGGCCTCCACGTAAAGCTCGTCATAGACCGCGTCTACGTCCACCGCCTCCACCGTCCCGGTGACCATGGGGCAGTCGATGACGCTGTCGTAGTCCCCCGCCGCGATGGCGGCGTTGAGCTGCTCCAGCAGCCCGGTCTCGTCCACGCTGTTGCCGGTGGCGCCCATGGTGAACACCAGCTGGCCGGCTTTCACCTCATAGCTGGTCTGCACGGTGGTGTCGATGTCCAGCAGGCCGCTGTCCTCCACCGCCTGGGCCAGCGCCTCGCTGTCCCCCACGGTGGGCAACACCGTCCGGTGGGAGCCGAAGAGGTATGCCTCCACCAGGCAGGCCCCCCGGGTGAAGAAGGCGCGCTGGGTCAGGGCCTCCTGCACCGCTGTTTCGATGTCCATGGTCAGGGCGTCGCCCACGGCCACGGTGTAGTCCTCGCCGTTGGCGGTCACGGTGATTTGGCTGTCGCTGTACCGGGCCTCAAAGTCCGCCTCCAGGGCGGCGGCGGCCTCCTCCCGGGTCATCCCGCTGAGGGTGACGCCGTTCACCGTGGTGTTGGGCAAAATCTGCGCTGTGTTCACCGCGGCGCACAGGGCGGTATACCCGCCCAGCAACAGCACCAGCACCACGGCGGCGAGGATCAGCTTGCCCCGGGCGCCCAGACCCAGGGTGACGCCCTCGGCCCGTTTGGGTTTATGTTTTTCTCTGTGCTCGTCCAAGCTCGTTTCCTCCATCGTTCAAAAGGGGCTTCCTACCTGCGCCGCAGCGCAAAAGGGGGACATCCTCCGGGAATGTGACTCTCAACGGGTCTGACACTATTATACTGCTTCTCAGGCAAAGCCGCAAGGTCTCAAATTCACCAGGCAATGGAAGATTCAAGAAAAATTGGCCCCGCCACTCCTTGTATTATACCGCCTTCTTCCGACAAAAGCAAGATGGGATGGGTTCGCAATCGGGAAACCGGGCGACTTCGCGCAAATAACAGCAAAAAAGGCGGCCGCCCGCACCGGAAACCCGGCTCGGGCGACCTATAAAGAGCCTTTCGGCTTGGGGCCTATTGAAAAAGGTGCTTACTGGGTAAAACCAGGTACGGCTTGAGCGAACCGCTCTTTGCACATTGTTAATTGCACATTGTTCACGGTTCCTCCACCTGGAACTCCTCCCAGGCGTCCACAGAGGACGCGCCGGAGACGTCCGCGCTGTCGGAATAGCTCTCCACGGTGACGGTGTAGGCGCTGGCGCCCTCCACATAGACGGTGCCGTCGCTGCCCACGATGGAGACCGTGTTGCCGCTCTCGTCCACGATGGTCCCCGCGCACTGGAGCTCGGTCAGCACACTGTCGCCGGTGACCACCCAGGTGCTGGTGGAGTCGATGTAGAGGTTGGCGTAGCCGCTGCCGCCGTCCCCGGCGTTGGATTCATCGTCCACCACCGCGCCAGTCAGGGTGCTGCCCTCGGTCAGGTAGAAGTCCAGCTGACTGATGGTGTCCCAGATCACGTCGCCCTCCAGGGCCTGGTCGATGGCGGTGAAATTGCAGTCCGCGCCGTTGGAGCCGGCGGACCCCCACCCTCTGGCGTTGCTGTTGCCGGTGCATTTCAGCAGGAAGTCGTTGTCCTCGGCGTAGGTGATGTCCACGCCGGAGATAATGAAGGTGGACTCGGTGTTGGTGGTGTAGAACATCCCGCCGTTGGCGGCGGTCAGGCTGCCGCCAACCATCTCAAAGGTGCTGTTGCCCTCCTCGGAGTCGCCGGACATGCTCTGGTAGAGGATGACGTTCCAGGTGCAGTCGTTCTGGTCGGAGTCGGCCATGGCCCCGGACAGGTCGCAGTCGAACAGCCGGATGGTGTTCAGGCCCTCGATGCAGATGGCCTCGGAGCCGGTGGCGGTAAGGGTGGCGTCGTTCACGGTGATATCCGCGGTGCTGTACACGGCGGGGGAGCCGGTGCCGTTGGAGGTGTAGCTGCCGCCGTCCACCACCATGGTGCCGCTGCCCCGGTCAGAGCGAATGGCGGCGGAGGACTCGCCGGAGGTCTCCACGGTCAGATCCCAGGCGTAGAGGGTGCCGCCCCCCGCCACGTGGATGCCGCCGGAGGTGTCCTGCTGGGTGGTGATGGTGGTGTCGGAGACATAGACCACGCCGTCACCGTAGGCGAACACGCCTGCGCCGCCTGCCGCGTTGGTGGTGATGATGCTGTCCTCGATGGTCAGCGTCCCCAGGGCCGCCAGGGCGGCGGCCCCCACGCCGTAGAAGCTGGAGTTGTCACCGCCGGTGCTGTCGTCGGAGGTGCGGGTGATGGTCACGTTGTCCAGCTCCACGGTGACGCCCTCGGTGTCCACCAGCACGGCGTTTTCGTCGGTGCCGGTGCTGGTCAGCTCGGCGTCGGAGACGCTGGCATCCTCGGTGTACTCGTTGGCGGCGCTGTATTCGACCTCGCCGGAGGACTGGCTGCTGTCGCCGCCCATGTCGCCGCCTGCGGCGGCGTCGCTGTCGGTGGTGATGGTGACGCTCTCCGCCACGCCGTCAGACCCGACCACGATGGTCACAGCGTCCCCCAGGGACAGGTCCTGATAGGTCAGCGTCTCGCTCATGCCGCCGCCCATGTCGGAGGGCATGGAGCCGCCGTCACCGCCTGCATCGGAGGGGGCTTCGCCGCCGTCACCGCCCACATCGGAGGGAACTTCGCCACCCTCGCCGGAAGGCATTTCCCCGCCCTCGCCGTCGGGCAGGTCGTCGGGGACTTCGCCGGATTCTTCGCTGTTGTCGTCAGTGGTTTCGGAAGAGGTCTCGGAGAGGACGGGGCCGCTGTTTTCGGTGGCGGTGTTTGCTTCGGTACTGTCGTTGGAATCGGCGCTGTCGCTGTTCGCGCTGTCGCCGGAGGGGACCTCCCCGTCCGGGGCGGAGCCGCCGCCGGAGGCCATGTCCCCGCCGCCGCCCTCGCGGGCGAAGGTGGTATCCTCGGAGTAGGGAATTTCCACTTCCTCCTCGTCATCGGTGGTGATGGTGATGCTCTCCAGCGTCAGGGCAATGATGGTGCCCGTGTAGGTGGCGGAAGCGTCGGTTTCCCCGGCGGCGCTGGTGTCCGTGGTGTCGTCATCGGTGGTGGAAGTAGTGGTGCTGCCGCAGGCCGCCAGGCTCAATACCATCGCCAGGGCCAATAGCAGGCTGAGAAGTTTCTTCATAAAATGCACCTCGTTGAAAAAAGATGGTTGGTCAACTTGGTGGGGACAGGGTTCTCCCACTGTTACAGCCAGTATACTCGCCCAACCTTAAACGAGGTTGAAAATGCCTCCCCCAAAAAGTGCCATATCTGCGGGAGAAAAGCTTCGGCTTCTTATGCAAATTTACCATTTGGGCACAAAAAACGCTGCGCCGGGGAGGCGCAGCGTGTTGGTGCTCTTTTTGCTCAGTTCGTTGGCAGGACGCAGGTCATCTCCCCGGTCTCCAGGTCGATGCAGACAGTCTCGATGACCGCGTCGGCTTCCTCGTCATAGAGGGTGATGTTCAGCCCCGCGGTGTTGATGCTCTGGTCCTCGCCGCCGATGAGCTGCTTGGACTGCTTGCGGCTGCTCTGGTTGCGGCTGACCACCTGGTAGGCCACGCCGTTGTCCAGCGTCCCCTCGATGCGGACATAGTTTTCCGCCGTCTTTTCCTCCACGGAGCCGCCGTCGCTGGTCAGCCAGGCCACGAACCCATAGCCCTCTTCCAGGGCGTTCAGGTCGGTCTCCAGCCCCAGGTCGGCCAGCCCTGCCGCCAACTCATCGCTGACCAGCCCCGCCGTGTCCCCGTAGGTGGAGATAAAAATGTCGCAGGCGGTGTGCTCTTTCAGCAGCGTCAGCCACTCGACGGGGTCGCTGGCCGAGCGGAGGTAGGAGTCGTTCCACTCGGTGTCGTAGATACCCCGGTCCACGTGCAGGTCAAAACTCTTGTCCTCCCGCCGGTCGGGCAGGTCGTAGTTGGCGGTCAGGTAGTCCGCCAGGGTATGGGCGTACTTGTCCGCGCCGCGGGTGTTCAGGTGGTCGATGTCCTGAAAATCCGTGCTGGTGTCCAGCCCAACGGTGTCCAGCAGGTCCGACCAGTTGTAATCCAGGTAGGTCAGGCCATAGCTGTCCGCCAGCTGCTGCACCTGGTTGGAATCGCTGAGGGTCCAGCTGCTCTTGGGCGTTTTGAACAGCAGCAGCTCGATGCTGTTTTCCTGGCAGTAGGCCACGATCTTCTCGAGGTACTCCAGCTGATAGTCATACATCTCCCGGACGTCCGCTTCCGGGTCGTCGTTGTCCACGATCAGCGTGTCGTAGGACACAGTCTGCTGACAGTAGTTGCTGACATGGTATCCCCGGAAACACACGCTGCTGTCCAGGCCGTATCCAAAGTCCAGGGCCTCCAGGGTGCTCCAGCGGGAGTGGAACTTGATGATGGGGAACAGATAGCTCAGAAAAGACTCCGTTGTGGCGTCCAGAGAGACCAGCGACCGGATGAAGCGGAGCCAATTCAGGGAGGGCTTCATCCCCCGCGCCTGCTTACGCTCGTGCTGCTCATTCAGCGCCTCAAACAGAGAGCTGACCTCCAGCATGACCACAGAGGGACTTTGGGTCTTTTCCACCTCAAGGAGCCAGTAATAGTTGCTCAGCAAAGTAGTGGACGCGCCGCCCAGGCAGCAGGCGGAGATGCCAGCGTAATCGTACAGCTCCACCGTGGAGACGCCGTAGAGCACCTGGCTGCTGCCCAGCACCAGCACGTCCACGCTGTCGTCCTCCAGTTCGTAGAAGGATTCCGCCACATAGGTCTCCTGGTTGCCGATGGTCCACTTGGAACAGAGCACGAAGGTGGCAGCCTGAAACAAAAGGGCAAAAATCAGCAGGAAAGCCACCACTTTGATTCCGTTTTTGATGATTTTATTCCGAGTCATAGCGGATACCACCGTTTCTGTCGCGTTTTTCGTGAAGAGCACAGCCCTGCCGCCGGAAAAACTTCCTCAGCCGGAGCGGGTCTTGCACGTCATTTCCCCGGTCTCCAGGTCGATGCAGACAGTCTCCAGGGCGACCCCCCTTGTTGCGCTGTAAACCCGGATGTTCAGCCCGGCGCCGTTGATGCTGCTGTCATCGCCGTCGATGGTCAGTTCCGCTGTGGATGTCCCGTTTTTGTTCTTGCTGACGATTTTGTAGGAAACGTCATCGTCCAGCGTGCCGCTGATTTTGGCCTGTCCGGAGGCGGTCACCTCCTCCACGGAGGCGCCGTCGTTGGTCAGCAGGGCCGCGAAGCACTCGCCGGAGGACAGGGCGTTCAGGTCGGTCTTCAGGCCCAGCTGGGCCAGCAGCGCGGCGATCTCGTCGCTGACCATGCCGCCCACGTCCCCGTTGGTGGCGATGAAGATGTAGCAGGCGCTGTGCTCCGTCAGCAGCTCCAGCCACTCCACCGGGTCGGTGGTCAGGAGCAGGTAGGCGTCGGTGCGTTCCGCGTTGTAGGTCTCCTGGTTGATCTGCAGGTCGTAGTCCTCGTCCTCCCGCCGGTCAGGCAGGTCGTAGTTGGCGGTCAGGTAATCCGCCAGGTAGTCGCTGAACTTTTTCGCCCCCAGGGTGCTCAGGTGGTCGTAGTCCTTCATGTCGGTCTCGATGTTGTACCCGTAGGCGGTCATCAGCTCTTCCCGGTTGAAGTCCAGGTAGGTCAGCCCGTACTGGTCCGCCAGGGCCTGCACCTGGGCGGAATCGCTGCCCTTCCAGCTGTACTTTGTGGTTTTGAACAGCACCAGCTCGATGTCGTTTTCCTGGCAATATTCTACGATCTTCTCGAAGTATTCCCGCTGGTAGCTGTACAGCTCCCGCACGTCCTCCTCCGGGTCGTCGTTATCGATGATCATTTTGTCGTAATCCAGGCCCTTTTTACACTGCTCCGCGATGTTGAACCCCCGGTAAGCCACGTCGGAATTCAGCCCCTGGCCAAAGTCCAGGGCCTCCAGTTCCGACCACCGGCTGTGGTACTTGGCAATGGGGATCAGGTAGCTCAAAAAGGATTCGCTGATGTTGTCCAGTCCGGTCAGGCTGCGGATGAACTGCAGCTTATTCAGCGAGAGCTTCATCTCGTCCACCCGCTTGCGCTCCTGGTACTCTCTGGCCTCCTCCAGCAGCGAGCTGGTCTCCAGCAGGATGACAGAGGGGTTCTGGGTCTTTTCCGCCTCGATGAGCCAGTAGTAGTTGCTCATCAGCGAGGCCGCAGAGCCGCCCAGGCAGTAGGCGGAGATGCCCGCGTGGTCGTACATCTCCACCGGGTCAACGCCGTAGATGATCTGACTGCTGCCCAACAGCAGCACGTCCAGACTGTCCTTGTCCAGGTCGTAGAGGTTTTGCAGCACGTACCGGTCCTGGTTGTCCTCTGTCCATTTGGTGCGCAGCACCTCGGTGGCCAGCTGGAACAGCAGGGCGAAGATGACCAGAAAGGCCACTGCCTTGATTCCGTTTTTCAGGATACGTTTTTTGCTCATAGTGCCTCCTTATCTGTGCCTCTGCGGGACCGGAGGCTCACAGTTCCCAGTATAGCACACAGTTCTCCCGGAGCGGATTTTTTCGCGTTTTGGAAACACCCCAACGCCGGAAGTATTTCATCAGAGGTTCCCTAATCTGCCCGGGTGTCGCAGGTCATCTCGCCGGTTTCCAGGTTGATGCAGACGGTCTCGATGATCAGGTCCTGCTCCTGGTCGTAGACGGTGATGTTCAGCCCCGCCGTGTTGATGCTCTGGTCCTCGCCGCCGATGGAGAGACGGGTCATCTGTTCGCCCTCGCCCCGGTTGCGGCTGGCGATGTCGTAGGCCACGCCGTTTTCCATCTCGCCGTGGATGCGGACGTAGCCGTCGGCCGTTTTTTCCTCCACAGAGGTGCCGTCGTTGGTGAGCCAGGCCACCAGGCACTCCCCGTCGCTCAGGGCGGTCAGGTCGGTCTCCAGGCCCAGGTCGGCCAGCAGTGCCGCCATTTCGTCGCTGACCAGCCCCGTGGCGTCCCCGTAGAGGGAGAGGAAGATGTCGCAGTCGGTGTGCTCCTTCAACAGGGTCAGCCACTCGATGGGGTCGATGGCGGAGCAGAGGTAGGCGTCGGTGTGCTCCGTGTCGTACAGCTCCTCGTTGATTTGCAGGTCGTAGTCCTCGTCCTCCCGCCGGTCGGGCAGGTCGTAGTTTTCACGGATGTAGTCGCACAGCCAGTCGCTGAGCTTGTCCGCGCCCCGGACGTTCAGGTGGTCGGAGTCCTTCATGTCGGTGGTGATGTCATAGCCGATGGCGTCCAGCATCTCTTCCCAGTTGAAGTCGATATAGGTCAGCCCGTATTTGTCCGCCAGGGCCTGCACCTGGGCGCAGTCGCTGCCCGTCCAGCTGTATTTGGGCGTCTTGACCAGCAGCAGCTCCATGTCGTTTTCCTGACAGTAGGTGTAGATGTTGTCGAAGTACTCCAGCTGGTAGTCGTACATCTCCCGCAGGTCTGCCTCCGGGTCGTCGTTGTCGATGATGAGCTTGCTGTAGGTCAGGCCCTTCTTGCAATAGTCCTCCAGGTCCTGCCCCCGGTAGGTCAGGTCGCTGTTGAGACCATAGCCGAAGTCCACGCTTTCCAGGTCGCTCCAGCGGGTGTGGTATTTCAGCATGGGGACAAAATAGCCCAGCAGCGACTCCTCCGCCAGGCCGTCCATGGCCAGGATGTTGTCGATCTTGTTCTGGGAAAAGTGCATCACGTCGATGCGTTCCCGCTCATAGTGCTCCCGGAACGGCTCCAGCAGACCGCTGACGTCCAGAATGACCAGCGAAGGGCTTTGGGTCTTGCAGGTCTCCAGCATCCAGTAATAGTTGCTCATCAGCGTGGCGGAGGAGCCACCCAGGCTGTAGGCGGAGAGGCCCGCGTAGTTATACATCTCCACCGGCGAAAAGCCGTAGACCGCCTGGCTGTTGCCCAAAATCAGCACGTCCAGGCTGTCCTCGTTCAGGTCGTAGAGGTTGCTGTAAATATACTCCTCCTGGTTCTGCGTCACCCATTTGGTGCGCAGCAGCCGGGACGCCGCCACAAACAGCACCACAAGGATGGTCAGAAAAAGCACCGCCTTGACGCTGAATTTCACTCTAGTTTTCCATTTTATGGGTCTCATGGGTCATTTCCTCAGTATGCGGCGTAGATAAAGGAGGCAGCGTCATACCCCGGCCCGTAGCAGCCGAAGATGATGATGGCGAACAGCAGGCCGTACAGCAGCGCCCACCGGAACACCAGGTTTTGCTGGGCCAGGGTGTCTCGCACCGGGCCTTTGTGTTCTTCATGGTAACTGACCCACCACAGCAGGGCGATACAGGCCAGCTCCACGATCAGCTGGGGCACGGTCAGCCCGTAGGTGGTCAGAGTGCCGTCCCACAGCGTCCAGGGCTGGAAGCTGCGGAGAATCGTTTTGACCACCTGGAGGGACATGTGCAGGCTCCCCGGCCGGGTCAGCAGCCGTCCGCCGCAGAACAGGCAGAACATCCGCACCATGCGGTACACATCGAAGCTGGGAGCGTCCATGTTGATGTGCAGCTTGCGGCCCAGGCTTTGCAGGCCGGGGGTGCAGATGGTGGAAAGGGTGATGAGCACGCCATAGTAGATGCCCCAGGCCACATAGGTGACGCCGGTGCCGTGCCACAGGCCGGTCAGGAACCAGGTGATGAGGATGGGGATGGCGGTGATGATGTAACGCCGCACCGCGTCGGGCAGACGGTTCCGGGTGGCCTTGTTCAGGTTTTTCATCCAGCCGGAGACGGTGATGGTCTTGTAGACGTAGTCCCGGAACCAGCCGCCCATGGTCATGTGCCAGCGCCGCCAGAACTCGGTGACGTTTTTGGAGAAGAAGGGGTGGTTGAAGTTCTGCTCCAGTTTAACGCCGAAGATCTCCGACGCGCCGGAGACGATGTCCATGTAACCGGTGAAGTCGGTGTAGATCTGGATCGCGTCAAAGAGGATGGCCACCACATACACCAGACCGGCGGTGTTCTCCCCGGCGTAGACCGTCTCCACGAACACGTTCAGCCAGTCCGCGATGACCAGCTTCTTGAAAAAGCCCCAGGCCATCAGCTCCGCGCCCTTGACCACCCGGTCGGTGTCCCAGCGCAGCTCCTTTTTCAGCTCCTGGCCCAGGGTGTTGTACCGGGAGATGGGGCCTTGCACGATGTGGGGGAAGTAAATGGCGAAAAGGGCGAACCGGGCCAGGTTCGGCTCGTAGGGATACCGCTTCCAGTACACGTCCAGCAGGTAGCCCACCGTGGAAAAGGTGTAGTAGGACACGCCCAGGGGGACGATGATCATGGCGGCGGTAAACTCCCCCTGGAACAGGCCGCTCCAGCTGAGGGCCTTGTTGACGGCGGGGACGAAATACTTCAAAAACTTGACGGCGCACAGCAGGGCGATGTTCAGCACCATGACCAGCACCAGCGTCCGCCTGCACTCTTTTTTGTAGAGGGCTTTTACGTCCTTCTTTTTCTTGCGGTCCCGCAGGGTTTTGAGCACTTCATCCTGTTGCTCGTAGAGTTTGCCCATCTTGCGCCCCGCCCACCAGACGGTGACCGTGGTGAAGCAGATGAAGGGCAGGTACTGCAGCCCGCTGATGGCGTAAAACACCACGCTGGCCGCCAGCAGCACCATCCACCGGTGCTTCACCGGGAAGAGGTAGAACAGCACCACACAGAGGAACAAAAACAGGATAAAGCTCAGGGACGTGATGGACATCTGTTTTCTCCTTTACAACCTTCAGAGGAAATCGTGAAGAACATTTCACATTTCCGTATTATCTCAAATTGACCCATACGCTCAGGCAGACCGCCTGCTCGCATGGGTCATTTTATGTTTTTCAGTGTGCTCCAGGGGGACAAGGTCAGTCTTGCAGCTCCTGGATCATGGCCCACATGGCCTCTACGGTGTCGAAGTTCTCGTTGGTCATGTACTCCATGTCGATCTCGATGTCGAAGGTGTCCTCGATCTCCGCGATCATCGAGGAGATGTCGATGGAGTCGATGATGTGGTCCGAGACGATGCCTTCTGCTGTCGTGAAGTCCACGTCCGGACGCAGGTTGTTCAGAATTTCCAGCAGTTCTCTCATAGTAGGTTCCTCCTAAATATGGTTGTGAATATGGGTGTATGTTCGTGACAGCGCCTCAGCGCTGTCAAAAGGTCGCTTTTTTCAGGGCAATTCCTTGTACAGGGTCTTGCCGGACTCGTTTTTCGGAATTTCCGGGATATAATAAGCCGCGAAAGCGGAGGGGTTCAGGTGGGTGGTGGCGGACAGGAACTTTTTCACCTCGTCCAGCTTGCTCTCGTCGGTCAGGTAGATTTTCAGCTGCTGGTCGGTGCCGGTGCTGGCGCAGTCCAGGTCGGGGTAGCGCTGCTTGACCATCCGGTCGATCTCGTCCAGGTTCACCCGGTTGCCGAAGAGCTTGAGGAACCGCTTTTTGCGGCCCACCACGAAGAAGTAACCGTCCTCGTCCATCTTAGCCATGTCGCCGGTGACCAGCACGCCGCCTCGCTCGTCGCCCTTGGTCAGGTCCTCGCCCCGCTCGGCGTAGCCCAGGGTCACGTTGGGGCCGTGGTACATCAGCTCGCCCACCACGTCGGGCTGGGTGATGGTCTCTCCGTTCACGTCGATGAGCTCCAGCCGTCCGCCGGGGATGGCAATGCCGATGGAGCCGTATTTCTCCAGGCTCTTTTCGTAGGGCAGGTAGGACATCCGGGCGGTGGCCTCGGTCTGGCCGTACATGACCACGAAGCGCTTGCCGTTCTGCTGGGCGTACTCGGCGAACTCCTTGTGCAGCTCCGGGGCCAGCTTGCCGCCGGCCTGGGTGAAGGTGCGCAGGTCGGGCAGCTTCATGCGGAAGAACCGCACCCGCTTGAGCATCTCGTAGGTGAAGGGCACGCCGCCGAAGCTGGTGGCCTTCTGCTCCCGCATGAACATCCAGAAGTCCCGGCTCATGATGGTCTTGGTGGTCAGCAGGATGGTGGCCCCCACCAGCAGGTGGCTGTTGATGATGGAGAGGCCATAGGTGTAGTTCATGGGGAGGGTGGTGACAGGCCGCTCGGTGGCGTCCAGCTCCAGATACTGGGCGATGGCCTCCGCGTTGGACTCGGTGTTGGTGTAGCTCTGGCGCACCAGCTTGGGGCTGCCGGTGGAGCCGGAGGTAGTCAGCAGCAGGGCCAGGTCGTCGTGGAGGGGATAAATTTGCTCCTCCTCCAGCCGGAACAGGGAGTAACCCCAGTGCTTCCACACCAGGGGCCTGTCCTGGTACTGGTCCGTCATGTGGTCGGGCACGGAAATGTACCGGGGCCGGTAGACCTCCAGCAGGTGGGCCAGCAGCCCGCCGTCGATTTTCGCGTCCAGCATCAGCGGGACCACCCGGTTGTGCAGGAAGCCCACATACTCCGCGGCGGACCCCGCCACGTTTTCGCACAGGTGGAACACCAGGCTCCGGGATTGGAGCACCTGCCCCATGGCCTCGCAGCCCTCGGCCAGCTGCTCATAGGTGATGGTCAGCCCCTGCTCGTCCAGCAGGGCGATCTGACTGCCATATCGTTCGCATTCGTCAAAATAACTCATACGGTTCTGCCTTTCTGACGGAGGGCTTGTCCTGACAAAAAAGCCGCCGAGTTCCGGCGGCTTTTTGGACAGTCCTCCAGATAATACTTAGTATAGCATCCCACAAGCCGGGATTCAATATACAAAGGGCTGTCAGTTGATAAAAAATGATTTTTTTCTACGG
>JAJQAS010000093.1:0-1534 GCA_021203685.1 Clostridiales bacterium
TCAAGCAAATCTTCTTTCGTTTTTTCACTGTCTACTTGACAGGGGGCACTTCAAACGGGCCTGCGGCGGCGTTTTTTTGCATATGATGAGCGTTTCCGTTGAGCGCGCCGTTTTGAGCTGCGTTTCGGTCAAACGACCACGGCTGCAAACCCGTTCATTGCACATTGCAAATTGCTAATTGCAAATTAATCCACATATCCCCACAACCCCCGGACGCTGACCTCCCCGGAGGTGACCTTTTCCTCCCGTCCGTTGGGGTGCCGCACCACGAGGCCGAAGTCCTCCGCCACGGCGATGGCCTTTGCGGGTTCCACCCGCCCGTCGGCCCGGAGCAGCCGCACCTCCCGCCCCACGGTCAGGCAACGGGCGCGGTACTTCTCCAGATAGTCGCCCCCATCGGAGAGCCAGGCGGTGTACATCCGGTCCAGGGCGTTGACGATCTCCGCCGCCAGCCGACCCCGCTGCACCGGCTGCCCGGCGGCCATGGCAAGGGACCCGGCGATGTCCCGGATGTCCTCCGGGAAGTCCTCCAGCCGCTGGTTGACGTTGAGACCGATGCCGGTGACGATGGATTGCAGCGCGCCGCTTTCCCCCTCGATGGACATCTCCGTCAGGATGCCGCAGACCTTCCGCTTCTCCAGCACGATGTCGTTGGTCCACTTGGTCTGGGGCCGCAGGCCGGTGGCGGCCTCGATGCCCTCGCATACCGCCACCGCCACGAAGGCGGTGAAGTTCAGCGCCCGCTCCGGGGGGATCTGGGGGCGCACCAGGGCACTCATATAAACGCCGGCATCTTTGGGAGACTGGAAGCTCCGCCCCAGGCGGCCCCGGCCGCCGGTCTGCTCGTTGGCGGCGGCAACCGCCCCGTCGGGCAGGTGAAGGGCCTCCCGCTTGAGATAGTTGTTGGTGGAGTCGATGATCTCGAAGCACTCCAGCGCCCTGCCAATGTGGGTCACGTGGAGCCACGGCTCGATCTCCCCCGCCGTCAGCCGGTCGGGGCCGGACACCAGCCGGTAACCCCGGTTGGTGACGGAATGGATGTCGTAGCCCTCCTGCCGCAGGCCGCTGACCGCCTTGGACACCGCCGCCCGTGAAATACCCAGCTGACGGCTCATGGCCTCGCCGGAGGTGTAGCCCTCCGGGTTCTGCCGCAGCAGCGCCAAAATCTTCTGTTTGCTCATGGTGTTCGCCCCGTTTTCGTTGGTGATTGTATTTATCCTACCACAGTTTTGGACAATTCGCAATGTGGAATGGGCTGCTGGCAGGCCCGGGATCAGGGGAGAAATTTCCCTCCGCCCCGATTTTTCTGCGGTTTCCCCCTTGACAAAGAGCGGCATCCGTTGTATTCTTTGTTTGAACATATGAACAATTATTCATATAACAATAGACAAGAACCGTTTAAAAGGCGGGTGTCCCCTATGAGCGAGGAAAAAATCAACCCCGTATTGGAGCCTGATGAGGGCGTTGCCGTCGTGCAGGAGCACCATCCTCACCATGAGGACGAGTGTGGCTGCGGCCACGAGCACCACCACCA
>JAJQAS010000093.1:1634-4176 GCA_021203685.1 Clostridiales bacterium
TGCGGCCACGAGCACCACCACCATGAGGACGAGTGTGGCTGCGGTCATCACCATCATGACGACGAGTGCGGCTGCGGCCACGAACATCACCACCATCACGAGCCGGTGGAGCCGGTCCACCACGCAGAACATTTACGGGGCAAAACCGCCATTTATCTGGTGGAAAATCTGGACTGCGCCAACTGCGCCGCCAAACTGGAGCGCAAGCTCAACGACGTGGCCGGAGTGGAGGACGTGACCATCACCTACGCCACCCGGCAAATGCGGGTCACCGCCCCCGACCCGGAGGCGCTGCTGGCCGACATTCAGGCGGTCATTGACCGCACCGAGCCGGGGGTGGTGCTGCGGCCCCTGGAGGGCCGACCCCGGGCCTCCCAGACCGAGCCGGAGGAGGAGGACCACGACCTGGTGGAAATTTGCATTGGCGGGTTGGCGCTGCTGGCGGCGCTGCTGACCCACCACCTGCTGCCGGAGGATTATTTCTGGGTGACGCTGCTCTGCGCCCTGGCGGGGTATCTGCTGGTGGGGCGGAACGTGCTGGCCACTGCCGGGAAAAACCTGGCCCACGGCAAGGTCTTCGACGAAAACTTCCTCATGTCCATCGCCACCATCGGGGCCTTCGCCATCGGCGAGTACCCGGAGGCGCTGGGGGTCATGCTGTTCTACCGGGTGGGCGAGTTTTTCGAGGACAAGGCGGTGGCCCAGTCCCGCAGCAACATCATGGACGCCCTGGACCTGCGGCCAGAAGTCGTCACTCTGCTCCACGACGGGGTGGAGACCGTTCTCCCCGCCGAGGAGGCCCGGGTGGGCGACCTGGTGCAGGTGCGCCCCGGCGACCGCATCCCCCTGGACGGGATGGTAGTCCGCGGCGAGAGCCAGGTGGACACCTCCGTCGTCACCGGCGAACCGGTGCCCGTCTCCGTCCGCCCCGGCGACCACGTCACCTCCGGCTGCGTCAACAACACCGGCCTGCTCACCGTCCGGGTGGAGGCAGTGCTGGCCGAGTCCATGGTCAGCCGCATTCTGGACAGCGTGGAGAACGCCGCCGCCGCCAAGCCCCAGATCGACCGGTTCATCACCCGGTTCTCCCGGGTTTATACCCCTGTGGTGGTGGCCGCCGCCCTCATTGTGGCGGTGGTGCCCTCCCTTGTCACCGGCGACTGGCTCTATTGGGTCAAGACCGCCTGTACCTTCCTGGTCATCTCCTGCCCCTGCGCTCTGGTGTTGTCGGTGCCGCTGGCCTTCTTCGCGGGTATCGGCGCAGCCTCCAAGGAGCAGATCCTCTTCAAGGGCGGCAACGCCATGGAGGCCCTGGCGAAGGTGAAGGCGGTGGTGCTGGACAAGACCGGCACCATCACCCAGGGCAACTTCGTGGTGCAGTCGCTGGAGCCTGCCTCCGGCGTGGAGGCAAACGAGCTGCTGGCCGCTGCCGCCGCCTGTGAGCTGCACTCCACCCACCCCATCGCCCACTCCATCCGCGCCGCCGCCCAGTCGGCGGGGCTGGAGGTCACCGCCCCGGCGGACGTGCGGGAAGTGGCGGGCAAGGGCGTAACCGCCGCCGGTTTCCTCTGCGGCAACCGGGCGCTGCTGGAGGAGGCGGGCGTGGCTCTGCCGGAGCTGTCCCCTGCCCCCGGCTGCACCCAGGTGCTCACCGCCAAAGACGGAACCTATTGGGGCCGCATCCTCATCTCCGACACCGTCAAGCCCAACGCGAAAAAGGCCCTTGTCCAACTCCACCAGCTGGGGCTGACCTCGGTGATGCTCACCGGCGACGGAGAGGAGAGCGCCCAGGCCGTGGCCGGGCTGGTGGGCATCCACCAGGTCCACGCCAAACTGCTGCCCCAGGAGAAGCTCTCCGCCCTGGAGGAGGTGCGCAGTGCCTCCGGCGGCGTCCTCTTTGTGGGGGACGGCATCAACGACGCCCCGGTGCTGGCGGGGGCCGACGTGGGGGCCGCCATGGGCAGCGGCGCGGACGCCGCCATCGAAGCCGCCGACCTGGTCTTTATGACCGGCGAGCTGACCGCCATTCCCAAAGCGGTGCGGCTGGCCCGCAAGAGCACCGCCATCTCCCGGCAGAACGTGGTGTTCGCTCTGGCAGTGAAGGTGCTGGTGCTGGTGGCGGGCGTGCTGGGGTTCGCCAATATGTGGCTGGCGGTGTTCGCCGACACCGGCGTGGCGATGATCTGTATCGCCAATTCTATCCGCATTTTGTACCAGAAGAGTTGAGTTCAATTAGCAATTAGCAATGTGCAATGATAGGGAAACCGGACGCTCTGCCATCGCCTTGCGCGAAGGGCAGAACAATGAGCAATGTGCAAGGAACGCTTTGCCGTTGGCTGTTCGCTTTTAACTGTTCGCTGTACTCCTTGAACGTGACTTCCCCACCCGTGGCGTGGCTGCGGGTGGGGAAGTCATGTTTTTGCAAACTTTTTTGACTTCGCCATTGTAGGGGGCGGCCCGTGGCCGCCCGAAAACCCCACGCGGAACTTGCGGGCGGCCACGGTGTATAGTGAAGTAAGATAGGTAACAGGTAGTGAAGGGA
>JAJQAS010000205.1 GCA_021203685.1 Clostridiales bacterium
TCCTCGATGGTCTCGCCCTGGGAGGCGGGGCAGTACAGGCAGTGCATCCCGGCGGCCATGAAGATGGGAGCAGTGTCCGGCGCGATGGCGAGGACTTCACCGATGATGGTGTCTTTGGTAATTTCAGGCATAGTAGCACCTCCGTATTATGCTATGGCTCTATTATACCCGGCCCTGCCTGACTTTTCAATATCCAAATTGTGAAATCGTCCACAAAAAATGCCGCTCTCCGCCCTTCCTGCCCTTGCCTTTTGGCGCTGAGAACGGTATAATGCTCACAAGAGAAAAACGGCGAAACGCCGGAGAAGGCGGAACAACCATGAAAATCATCATTGTAGGCTGCGGCAAGGTGGGGTACACCCTGGCCGATACCCTCAGCGGCGAAGACCACGACGTCACCGTCATCGACAGCAACCAGGAGAAGCTGGACCGGCTGACCAACGAGCTGGACGTGGCGGCGGTGGTGGGCAACGGGGCCAGCTACCGGGTCCTCCAGGAGGCCGGGGTGGAGGACTGCGAGGTGCTCATCGCCGCCACCAGCCAGGACGAGGTCAATATGCTCTGCTGCCTGATCGCCCGGAAGGCGGGCCGGTGCAGGACCATCGCCCGTGTGCGGGACCCCAACTATTATTCCGAGATCGGCTTCATCCAGGAGGAGCTGGGCCTCTCCCTGGCCATCAACCCGGAGCTGAACGCGGCTCTGGCCTGTTACCAGCTGGTGCGCGCTCCCTTCGCCATGGAGATCGACACCTTCGCCGACGGCAAGGTGGAGATGATCACCTTCGACCTGCCTGACAACTCCCCGTGGATCGGCAAGAGCCTGATGGAGATCACCCAGTCCAGCCGGAACCCCCTGCTCATCGCCATTGTCACCCGGAAGCACCAGGCCATCATTCCCAACGGCAGCACCGTCATAGAGCGTGGGGACCGCCTCTCCCTGATGCTGGACGCCCAGTACCTCCGGGCCACGCTGGAGAGCATCGGCGTACGGGTGCGCCCTATCCACACGGTGTTCATCGCCGGAGGCGGCAACGTGGGCTACTACCTGGCCAGGCGGCTGTGCGAGGCCCGGCTGAAGGTCACCATCATCGAGCCAAACCGGGCCAGGTGCGACACCCTCAACGACCTGCTGCCCCGGGTCAACGTCATCTACGGCGACCCGTGCAGCGAGAGCCTGCTGATGGAGGAGGGCATCGATGAGGCCGACGCCTTCTGCTCTCTGTTGGGCACCGATTCCGAGAATATCATGCTCAGCCTGTTTGTCAGCAAGGTTTCCAACGCCAAGGTCATCACCCGCATCAACAAGATGTCCATGAGCGGCGTCATCAACGAGCTGCCCCTGGGAGCCATCGTCTCCCCCAAGGCGCTGACGGCGGAGCACATCCTCCGCTATGTGCGGGCCATGGGCAACTCCGCCGGGTCCAGCAACATGGAGGCGGTGTATCGCCTGGCCAGCGACCAGGTGGAGGCCATCTCCTTCACGGTGGAGAACCCCTCGGCGGCCACCGGGCGGCGGCTGATGGATCTGCACACCCGCAGCGGGATTTTGGTCTGCGCCGTCATCCGGGAGGGAAAGGTCACCATCCCCTCCGGTCAGGACAGCATTTTGCCGGGAGACCAGGTGGTCATCGTCACCACCCGGCGGGGCATCTGCGACCTGACGGACGTTCTGGGCAGAGGCGCAGGCGGCGGGGGAAACGCCGCCCGGCGGCAGAAATAAATGGTCTTTCAAAAGGATAAACTTGGATTTTTATGAACTATCGAAGTATCATCAACATATTGGGGTGGATCGCCGGCATCGAGGGCGTTTTTATGCTGCTGCCCCTGCTGTGCGCCCTGATTTACGGCGAGTGGACGGGGGTTTTCTTCGCCCTGTGCGCGGCGGGGTGCTTTCTGGCCTGCCTGGGCCTGACCCGCGTCAAGCGGCGCAAGGATCGCTTCTATGCCCGGGAGGGCTATGTCACCGTGGCTCTGGCGTGGGTTTTAATGTCGCTTATCGGCGCGCTGCCCTTCACCCTCAGCGGGGAGATCCCCAGCTACCTGGACGCGGTGTTCGAGACGGTGTCCGGCTTCACCACCACCGGCGCCAGTATTCTGGACAACGTGGAGGAACTGAGCCATTGTATGCTGCTCTGGCGGAGCTTTACCCACTGGGTAGGCGGCATGGGTGTGCTGGTCTTTGTGCTGGCTATCCTGCCTCTGGCGGGGGGCGGCTCCAGCTTCGCCCTGATGCAGGCGGAAAGCCCCGGCCCCTCGGTGTCCAAGCTGGTGCCCCACCTGAAAGCCACCGCCCGGAACCTCTACACCATCTACACCGGCCTGACTTTTGCACAGTTCGTGCTGATGTGCCTAGGCGGAATGCCCCTGTTCGACGCGCTGTGCATCGCCTTCGGCACGGCGGGCACCGGCGGCTTCGGCGTGCTGGCCGACTCCTGCGCCGCCTACAGCACCTACCTCCAGGTGGTCATCACCGTCTTTATGGTGCTGTTCGGCATCAACTTTGAGTTCTTTTTCCTCTGCACCCTCCGTCGGTTCCGGGAGGCCGGGAAGATGGAGGAGGTGCGGTGGTACCTGCTCATCTTCGTGGGCGCGACCCTTGTGGTGGGGCTGGACGTGTTCGTCAAACAGGGGGGTGGGCTGCTCTATGACTTGCAGCAGAGCGCCTTCCAGGTGGCCAGCGTCATGACCACCACCGGCTTCTCCACCTGCGACTTCGACCAGTGGCCCATGTTCGCCCGGATGATTCTGGTGGTCATCATGTTCTCCGGGGCCTGCGCCGGCAGCACCGGCGGCGGCCTGAAGGTCAGCCGCATTCTGCTCTACGCCAAGGCCGGCGTCCGGGAGGCCCGCGCCCTCATCCAGCCCCGGCGGGTCAGCGCCGTGCGGCTCAACGGCAGCATCGTGGAGTGCTCCGTCCTCCAGGGGGCCATGATGTTCCTGGCCTGCTACCTGGGCATTTACGTGGTCTCCATGCTGCTTTTGGCGCTGGACTGCGAGGACTTCACCACCTGCTTCACCGCCGTGGCCGCCACCATCAACAACATCGGCCCCGGCCTGTCCCTGGTGGGCCCGGCCTGCAACTACGGGTTCCTGTCCCCCCTGTCCAAGCTGACGCTGATTTTCGATATGCTGGCGGGGCGGCTGGAGGTGTTCCCCATGCTGATTTTGCTGTTCCCCTCCACCTGGAAACGGAAATGAGCAATGTGCTAACCAATTTGCAATTAGCAATGTGCAATGTGCAATGACGCGAAACCGGCCGTTTTTGCGTTGAATCGTGCGCGGAGCAACGCAGAGCGGCGATTTCTTCTCACAAGTGAGCAAAGATGACAGACCCCCGGCGCTGCCGGGGGCTTTCTTTTGCCCTTACTGGATATCTCTTGGAATTGGCTACGTCTTTAGCGATTAGCGGATCATATTCGACATGTGGGCAGTCGTTTTGCCCAGATATAGCACAGCTTTTTTACAAAAAAACCGTCTTTTAACTGACCACCCCCCTTGCCTCCCCTGAAAGGGGAGGAGGGCCGCCGCCTTTGGGCGGTGGCGGAGGGGTTTCATGTCGAAGCTGCGTAAAAAGAAGGGGCAGAATAAATATGCTCCGCTCCAAAATTTTTTGTGACAATCCGACCCTCTGCCGCGTCTAATATACGAGATCTCAAAAGGGCGGCGCGGCAACCGTGCCACCCAGCCCAGCGAAAGGAGGTTCCTGCCATGCCAGACCCACTGGCGCTGTTCCGGCAGTACCATGACGACGTGTTCCGGCTGGCCCTCAGCTACACCCGCTCGGTGCAGGACGCGGAGGACGTATGCCAGACCGTGTTTTTGAAGCTGCTGGAGCAGCCGTCTCTGTCGCCGGGGCATGAAAAAGCCTGGCTGACCCAGGTGACGGTGAACCAGTGCCGGAGCCTGCTTCGCTCCTGGTGGCGGAGGAACACCGCCCCTTTGGACGATACCCTCTCCTGCGACTTTGAGACGGAGGATCAGTCCAGTCTGTTCCACGCCGTGATGCAGCTGAAACCCAAATACCGGGTGGTCGTTTACCTCCACTACTACGAGGGGTATTCCACCCAGGAGATCGCCCAGCTGCTGCACATCAGCCGCACCGCTGTCACCACCCGTCTCCAGCGGGCGCGGCAGGCGTTGGGAGAGCAGCTGAAGGAGGTATGACCCATGCGG
>JAJQAS010000142.1 GCA_021203685.1 Clostridiales bacterium
AATCAAGTGGAAGTTCGAGGATGTGTTCCTGACCGCAGGGGCAACGGAGTGACCGCTTTCAGAAACGGCCTCCGGCCTCAAAATTTTTTATTCCTAATGGGACACCAGCAGACATCCGCGAACGCCTGCCCACTTTCAACCGCCCCCTCTACGAGCAGGCGCGGGTCGTCCTGGACGAGAACAAGGCGGAGCGGCACATTCGCGGGGGGATCGCCACCCGGCGGAAATACAAGGGCGATTGAACAGGCGGCGGCACCGGCGAAATTTCTCGCACAGGCCGTTTACAGGGGAACTTTTTTGTGCTATACTCTTCTCAGAAAAGAATCCTAAAACGAAAAACGAACAAAAAAGGAGAGAAAACAAACATGAAAATCGGATTTGGCAGCGACCATGCGGCAATCGAGCTGAAGAATTGCCTGCTGGAGCACATGAAAGAGCGGGGCTTTGAGTGCGTGGACTTCGGCGCATACAGCCCGGACGAAAAAGTGGACTATCCCGTCCCCGGCCGGGCCGTGGCCGAGGCCATCCGCCGGGGCGACATCGACCGGGGCGTGCTGGTCTGCGGCACAGGCGTGGGCATCTCCCTGGCTGCCAACAAGGTGCCCGGCATCCGTGCCGGGGTGTGCAGCGAACCGTACACCGCCAAGATGATCGCCGAGCACAACAATTGCCAAATCGTGGCCATGGGTGCCCGCGTGGTGGGCAACGAGCTGGGTAAGATGATCTGCGACGTGTTCTTCGACAGCCAGTTCCAGGGTGGCCGCCACGCCCGCCGGGTGGGGCTCATCGAGCAGGTGGAGAAGGACTACGGCTACGCCGATGCGGAAGTCAAGTAAAAATTCAACCATAAAACACGCCTGCGCGGAAGCAATTGGCTTTCGCGCAGGCGTGTTTTTGTATCCCTGGTGGGGAGGGTCACTCCCCCAGGGTGGTGTTGTGGATTACAGTGGCGCGCCGTTCGATTTCTTCCAGCTCCAGCGCGCTGCTGGCGCAGCCGGTGTGTTCCACGCAGATACTGGCGGCGGCGTTGGCAAAAATGGCGCAGCGCCACCGGGGGATGCCCCACAGCAGCCCGTGGAGGAACGCCGCCACAAAGGTGTCTCCCGCTCCGGTGGTGTCTGTGCACTGACAGCCGGGGTAGGCGGGGACATAGCGAGACCAGTTATCAAACCGATAGTAGCAGCCATTTCCCCCCAGCTTGAGGACCACGTTCCGCACGCCCTGGGCCAGCAGCCGCTGGGCAATGGCCTCCGGCGCAGTCTCCCCGGTGAACATCCGCCCCTCCTCCAGGTTGGCGAAGAAAAAGTCCACGTATTGCAGCGCACCGGCCAGATCCTCCGCCCGCTCCCCGTTTTTGGGGCGGGTCATGTCGGTGCAGACCAGGATGCGCCGCCGGCGCAGGGCGGCGAACAGCGTTTCTGTCTCCCGTGGGCCGAAGCGGGGAGAGACAAACAGGCTGGCGAAGCTGGCGATTTGAACGCCGTCCAGCTGCCGCAGGGCAGGGGCGGTGTGCTCCGGCCCCAGCAGACGGAGGGAGGTGTTCCTGGCGGTGACAAAGCGCCGCTCCCCCATCTGGTCCACCAGCACGGCGTTGACGCTGGTGACCACCTGGGGGTCCCGGACGATGGCGGAGCAGTCCAGTCCCGTCCGGCGGCACTGCTCCAGCAAATAGTCTCCCGCCGGGTCTGTCCCCAGCAGGGTGACCAGCCGGACGCGGTGGCCCAGCCGGGCCAGGGTGGTGGCCTCGTTCAGGGCGTCCCCGCCGGCGGAGAGGGAGACGTGGTCAACAGGAGTGGAGTCGCGGTCAAAGATGGTGCGGTCCACCGGCCCCAGGGAGAGGTCGGCCACCGCCCCGCCAATGACGAGGATCTGCGCGGGTTCCATGATTTAGTACGCCAGCTTCTCATCCAGCCAGGCTTTCAGCTGGCTGATGGGGACACGAACCTGCTCCATGGTGTCCCGGTCCCGGATGGTAACGGCGTTGTCGGCCTCGGTCTTGTCGTCTCCCACCGTCTGGAAGTCCACAGTAATGCAGTAGGGGGTACCAATTTCGTCCTCCCGGCGGTAGCGCTTGCCGATGGAGCCGGTGTCGTCGTAATCCGCCATGAAGTATTTAGACAGCTCGGCGTGAATCTCCTGGGCTTTGGGGGCCAGCTTTTTGGACAGGGGCAGCACCGCGCACTTGAAGGGGGCCAGCGCGGGATGAAAGTGCATGACCACCCGCACGTCGTCGTTGCCCTTCTTGTCCTTGCCCACCACTTCCTCGTCGTAGGCTTCCACCAGGAAGGCCAGGGTCACACGGTCCGCGCCCAGAGACGGCTCGATGACGTAGGGGATATAGCGGCGGCCTTCCTCCTGGTCGAAGTAGGTCATGTCCTTGCCGGAGGTGTTCTGGTGCTGGGTCAGGTCGTAGTCGGTGCGGTCTGCCACGCCCCACAGCTCGCCCCAGCCGAAGGGGAACAGGTACTCGAAGTCGGTGGTGGCCTTGGAGTAGAAGCTCAGCTCCTCCGGCTCGTGGTCCCGCAGGCGCAGGTTCTCGTCCTTCATGGACAGACCGGCCAGCCAGTCGTGGCAGAACTGCCGCCAGTAGCCGAACCACTCCAGGTCGCTGCCCGGCTTGCAGAAGAACTCCAGCTCCATCTGTTCGAACTCACGGGTGCGGAAGGTGAAGTTGCCCGGGGTGATCTCGTTGCGGAAGCTCTTGCCCACCTGGCACACGCCGAAGGGCAGCTTGCGGCGGGTGGTGCGCTGGACATTCTGAAAGTTGACGAAAATGCCCTGGGCCGTCTCCGGGCGGAGATAGACGGTGTTCTTGGCGTCCTCGGTGACCCCCTGGAAGGTCTTGAACATCAGGTTGAACTGGCGGATGTCCGTCCAGTTGTGCTTGCCGCAGGTAGGGCAGCCGATGTGATGCTCCGCCACAAAGTCGCTCATCTCCTCCTGGGAGAAGGCGTCGATGGGCTTTTCCAGCGTGAAGTCGTTCTCGCCGCACCAGTTCTCGATGAGCTGGTCGGCCCGGAACCGCTCGTGGCACTCCTTGCAGTCCATCAGGGGGTCGGAGAAGCCTCCCAAGTGGCCGGAGGCCACCCAGGTCTGGGGGTTCATGAGGATGGCGGAGTCCAGACCCACGTTATAGGGGTTCTCCTGGACGAACTTCTTCCACCAGGCTTTTTTTACGTTGTTTTTCAGCTCCACGCCCAGGGAGCCGTAGTCCCAGGTGTTGGCCAGGCCGCCGTAAATTTCGCTCCCGGCGAAGATGAAGCCCCGGCCCTTGCACAGGGCAATGATTTTCTCCATGGTCTTTTTGCTGTTTTCCATACAAATGCTTCCTTTCCGCATGGCAAAAATGAAATAAACAGGCTGTGGAAATGCAAAGTGACGGGTGCTGGGGGCAAGAAAAAACGCCTTGAGCATCGCTGCTCAGGGCGAACTTGTTGTCCGTGGTGCCACCTGACTTCCCGGCCACAGGCCGGACACTCTCTCCCGATAACGGCGGGAACCGGCAGCGCCTACTGGCCTCGGGGCGTTCGGGCTGCGGCTCAGGGGCGCCTTCGCTCTGTTCCTTCGGGGGCCTTGCACCAAACCGACCCTTCTCTGACACCCGGAACAGGGGTACTCCTCCCCGTCACTGCTGATAACGAGGCTATCGTACCATGTTTTTTTTCTCCCGTCAAGGGGATTTTTGCGGCTTTTTTGCCGTTTCTCATTCCATCTCGAAGCACTGGCGGAGGGCGGCGGCCACAGCCTCCAGCGCGGCGGTCTCGTCCGGGCCGTCGGCGATCAGTTCCACCGTTCGTCCCCGGGGGTGGCTCAGCCGCATGAGGGACATGGCGTCCTTGCCGTCGGCAAGCTCGGTTCCCAGGGCCACCATCATAATGCTTTCAAATCGCCTGGCGGCGGCGGTGACAGCGGCAGGCCGGGCGTGGAAAAAGTCGTCCTCGTGCAAATTCAGCTTGATCACGGTCATGATGCTGTCCTTTCCCGGTGGAGCCGCCCCCATCTGGCCGGGGAGACCCCGGCCAGGTGGGTTTGGGAACAAAAGGAGGTGGATGGAACGAAAGGAGGGGGAGATGATATGGGTGACACTGCCCGAAAACGGGCGGTGTAACCTTAGGAAGCTCTGATTAAATGGCCTTGGATGGCTGGGCGAGCAGATTTTGCGCAAAT
>JAJQAS010000217.1 GCA_021203685.1 Clostridiales bacterium
GGACGGGAGGAAGTCAAACAGTACGTCATGCAGAAAATACAGGTTTGCGGCTGCGCAGGGCAGGTGTAACCGCACAATCACACAAGGAAAACAGGAACGCCCCCCTGCCGCTCCGGTGAAAGCCGGGCGGCAGGGGGGCTTTTTCCGTTAGGGGAAGAAAGTATTTTAGAGATGGCAGGTAAAAGATTAACTTCTTACCCATTCTCTTAAAAAACGGGATGAATGGATAAAAACCGGAATAGATACGCCTGTATCGACATATGGCCTTCCGCTAAATAACATTTTCATGTGAATCCTTCACTTACTCTCCTACCCCATAAATCTCTCGAATCCCATCTAAAACATCCTCCAACGTAAACCCATCCAGCCCCAGATCCCACAACTTCACAGGCTGTTCGGTGATGATTTGCAGAAATTGCCCCATTTCGCGGCGCACCTTTTCAGGCAAAGTAATTCGCTGAGTGGGGTCCACGATGGCGAACAGGCGGAACACGTCGTTCCGATGCTTTTTCAGGTCTCGTGCATTGACATGAAGGCCATCGGCCTTTTTCTGGCGCAGGTCCAGGAATGCCTTCACTTTGAACACGATCAAGTATTCCGCCCCCAGGACGGAGACCCCATCCACCGATTTTCGGCCGGTAAGCATCAGATTGTAGTAATCGTTGTCCAGCATAATGGCCGACAAACTCGACACCTCATCGGATATGGGAAGCGGGGTCAGATGTACGTCCATATGTTCCATCTGGAAATCCGGCCGCCGGGAAAACAGCTCGATCATGAACGGAAACCCCGGCTGCGGTTCTGTGAATCGGTAAAAATGCGGCTCCTCAGAGCTTTTCCAGCCGCATTTATACTGCCCCTGTCGGATAAAGTCCCAGAACACCTGTCCAAATTCTTCAAAACGATTCTCAATCAGCAAAATCATGTCGATGTCCTTGGTCGCCCGGAAATCCAGAGCGGCCTCGGTCATCAGAATATCGCAGGCCGTTCCGCCGATAATCGTATAGCAGTCCTCATAGCCCCTAAAGTGTTCCCGAAACACGTCAAAGCCTCTTACCATTGGTAATCCTCCATCATTTCTTCTGTCGCCTGCTGGATGCGCTCGTCCTCGCTGTCCCGATACATCAGGGCCAGCGCCAGAGGGCTGACCGCTCCATCCCAGCACAACAGTCGGGGGTCATAGTGCCACAGTTCCAGTTCGGCGCATTGTTCCGCATCCGTCCAGTTCGGGTCAACGGCTGGGAGATTCTGCGCTTTGTACTCCCTGCCGCTCATCGCATAGCATCTCTGGGCCGGAGGGTTCAGCATAGTCCTCACAGACAGGGCGGACAGGCCGCTCAGCGGCAAATCAGGAGACAGGGTGTTCTTGTTCACATAAATCCTGCGGCGCACCGGGTTTTGCAGGTAGGGTTTTGCCTGTTCCCACAGTTCTTTTCCCTGCGCCATCGGGGTGAGAAATATGTCCCGCCCGGACTTCTCCGCTCGCACAAGCCCCACCTGATTCAGTTCCCGCACCGCTCTGGAAACCGTCATGGCCGACACGCCCAGCAACGGTACAAGGTCGGCCTGCCGGATATTTTCCCATTTCCGTTCCAACAGCAAAAGTGTGAGAAGCTGGGCATTCCACGAGAGCTTTTCCACCGGCTTGACAGGTGCCTGATTGCGCTCCTGCACGACCATCCCCAGCCACGGCAGATAGAGCTGGCTGCCAGGGACAACAAAGGAAATTTGATTTTCAATGAGCGCCTTTCGCTGATAGGCCGTCAGGGAGGGAAAGCACAGCACGATTTGCCCCGGCCAATAGGCCGCAAGCTGGGCCTGCTGCTTTTGGAATGCGGACAGCCGGAAATGCGCCGCATCCAACTCCACGCACAGGCACTCCATCCCGCTGATGTGCAGCACCGAATACTTCCTCCCGCTGCGAAGATACAGCGGCAGCTTGGACTCCTTCTCCCACGGGCGCTGTTCCACATCCAGTCCCAGCGTGTTTCTCAGATAGTCCAACATCCTCTCACCTCATTTCAAATCAATTATAACATTTAGAATGTTAAGAAGCAATCTATTTGTTATAATGATACCTGAAATTTTGAGAGTCGATACCTCTCCCCGGGGGAATTTTTGCTGTGCAGCTCTTTCGGCCATAGCCGCATTGCCCCCTCACGGGGACACAACGGAAGCACGAAAGAATCCCCCGCCCTAATGGGCGGGGGATTGAGGAACCCTAAGAGGCTTTTGTGACCGATACAGAGGCACCCAGCGCAGAAGCGATGCGGCAGAAGGTGGCGACAGTGGGGGTGGTTCGCTTGCTCTCGAATCGAGCCACAACGGACTGAGTAAGCCCACAAGCAGCAGCGAGCTGCTTTTGCGTAAGCCCCTGATCCTTTCGCATTTGGACAAGCTGGTCAATGAGCGCGGAACAATCTTCAGGCACCGAGCTCACCGCCCATCTCACCTGTCTGAATCCCGTTCTCCCACAGTTCATTGCAGGAGAGGTCGAGATCGTCATTCCAGGAAACACCGTAGCCGCCTGCATCGACCTTGACTTGCTCAAACAGGCCCCGGACCTGGTTCAGCGTCTGGAACACCTCCCAGCGGGAGAAAAGCTGACTGACATCGTAATATCTGCGCGTACCGTCCTGGAAGCAAACATCCAAAATGTAGCCCGGACGGGGCTGAACGGATGAAACTTTATGAAACATTGCTGACCCTCCTTTGCAGCGTGAGCCGCGCCCCACTTAGTCCAGCGGGGGCAGCTTCACGAAGTTTTGGGTTTCCCAGATTTGGAGGAGCGCTTCCTGATGCTGGGTGCCCCACTCTTTGACGAGTGCCTGCGCCCTGCTGGGCAGGTCGCCCTCTATCATTTGGAGCGTCCTTATGTCAAACGCGCCCATATAATCCTGATAGAGCACATGAAAGTGGGGCGGATTGTGTTCGGACTGCTGAAAGTACATTTTTATCACCAGTCCGTAAAATCTGCTGATTACCGGCATTCGTTTCATCTCCTTTTCCATAATCAAATGATAGCATAAACGCTATATTATGTCATTAGCAAAAATGCTATTTTTCATTTTTCGAGTTGTCCTTCTCTATTTCGCAGCTATGCCATCAAACCCGCTATGTATTTCACTGTCACGCAATGCCCCTCGGCGATCCTGCTTGCCCGCTGAAAACACATGGTTTTCGTGTGTCGTATGGGATTCATTTTCTTGACCATCTGGCCGCCGATGGAACCGGCCTGCTGGGCGGTCAGGTCGCCGTTGTAGCCCTGCTTCAGGTTGACGCCCACCTCGTTGGCGGCCTCCATCTTGAACTGGTCCATGGCCTGACGGGCCTCGGGGATGACGAGCTTGTTGCTGCCGCTGTTGTTACTAGACATAGAAAACATCTCTCTTTCTTTCAACAATTATTTGCCTCTTCCGCTGGGAAGCGACAGCGATAGTATGAGCGGAGAGGGCGTTTCTATGCCTGTGAGAGCTCTTCCAATTTGTTGCTCTGCTGGGGATGGGAGGCGAGACAGCAGGCCACCAACAAGCTGCGGAGGTATATACCGAGGTATTGCTTGCTCCAATATGTTGGACCCAAAACGGTGATGGTTTAGCTGCGCAATTTCAGTAGCTCATGCCACATTTCTAATAAAATGAAATCCGCGCTTTTAGCCGGGCGTGTACCGTCAAAAGCACACTGGGAGGCCCCAAACGTGCGCGCTTGCGCGTGCGCTGCCGGGACCGCACATTCGACCAAAATTCGTGATTTTGGTCGAGAGCCTGTCGTTTTTCGACAGGCTCGCCGCCTTTAGGCGGTGGCGGAGGTTTTTTTGCACATGGCTGAGTTAAAGGGATAGCCATAACAGCTTATTTTGGCTGGCGGCTCATTCCTCACAATGCCGCCAGCAGGAATTTTTTCGCCGCGGCGGACAACGGAATATTTTTCTTGTAATAAATATAAATATTGGTGGAAATGGTGGGCGTGATGTCGATAATGGAAACCTTGGGCGTCGTCAGGGACAGAATGGGCTTTTCCATGAGCAGCGAGATGCACATACCCTTTTCCCCCAAAACAATGATGTTCTCCCCCCGCTTGCCGGAGTAAGCGATATTTGGGGTTAAGCCCGCCTGCTGACAGGCGGTGGAGGAGCTGGAGTAGA
>JAJQAS010000141.1 GCA_021203685.1 Clostridiales bacterium
CCGGCCCTCCGCAGACTTTTTGTGGTCATCAAAATCTTTCCCACTTTGGGAAATGGATTTGACCATTGTATTTTATTTCACAACATTTGAAAAACCTTTGACTTTTCCTTTCCGTCCGGCTGTGCTACTATATCATCAAGGAAAGATAAGAGCTGGCCAGCAAAGATCGAACCCGGAAAGCAAACCATTTGAGACAGGAGAATCACCTATGATTTGGGAAGAATTGAATCCATCTCTGATTTTTACCGACGTGGAAGCCGCCACCTCTGACGACGTGATGAAGTTCGTCGGCGGAGCCTTGACCCGGGAGGGCTATACCAAGGACTCCTATGTGAACGCACTCATCGAGCGGGAGGCGGAGTACCCCACCGGCCTGGACATCGAAGGAATCGGCATTGCCATCCCCCACACCCCCGTCACCCACGTCTACAAATCGGGAACCGCCATCGCGGTGCTCAGGAACCCCGTCCCCTTCGTCCAGATGGGCACCGACGATGAATACACCGACGTTCGGCTGGTGTTCATGCTGTCCGTCGTGGACCCCAACCAGCACATCGACGAGCTCCAGCAGATCATCGCCATCATCCAGGACAAAGACGTACTGGAACAACTGCTGACCGCCAAAACCCCCTCTGAAATCATTGACCTTATCAAAGAAAAGGAGTCTACATTATGAGCAAAAAAGTTATCGTAGCCTGCGGCGGCGCCGTCGCCACCTCCACCGTCGCCGCCAACAAGATCGTTGAGCTGTGCAAGAAGAACGGCATCGACATGGAGCTGTGCCAGTGCCGCATCTCCGAGATCGCCTCCAACCTGCCCGCCGACCTGATCGTCACCACTTCCAAGGTCAAGCGCGACTTCGGTGTGCCGCTGATCACCGGTATGCCCTTCATCTCCGGTGTGGGTCAGGCCAAGACCGAGGCCGCCATCCTCAAGGTGCTGCGGGAGGAATAACCGTCCCGGACGGGGAGGGGGAGCGGGAACCGTCACAGCCCAACTGCCAAAAAATCACGACTTTTTCATACGATTCACACCATAGAGAAAGGAAGGAACCATGACTGCGTTTCTGAACGGCTGCTATTTCGTCATCAACTACATCATCGACATGGGCGCGTCCGTCATGCTGCCCATCATCATCTCCATTCTGGCCATCATCATCGGCGTCAAACCCGGCAAGGCCATCCGCTCCGGTCTGATGATCGGCGTGGGCTTCGTGGGCATGAGCCTCATCGTGGACATGATGAACGACAACATGGGTCCCGCTGCCCAGGCCATGGCCGAACGGATGGGCGTCAGCCTCTCCATCGTGGAGGTGGGCTGGCCCGGCATGAGCGGCGTCACCTGGGGGTCCATCATCGCCACCATCGCCATTCCCCTGTCCATCGCCATCAACCTGGTCATGTTCGGATTGAAACTGACCAAGACCATCAACATCGACATCTGGAACGTGTGGCACATCGCCTTCACCGGGGCCATCGCCTACGCCGTCACCGGCAATCTGTTCATCGGTTTGCTGGGTGTGGCAGTTCACTCCATCTTCACCTTCAAATTCGGCGACCTGTGGGCGCCCCTGCTGGCAGATTACTTTGAACTGGACGGTCTGACCACGCCACACGGCACCTCCGCTTATATGGCACCTGTTGCCTGCCTGGTGGACGCTATCATTGACCACATCCCCGGCTTGAAGAAGGTCAACCTCTCCGTGGAAGGTCTCCAGGAAAAAATCGGCGTCTTGGGCGAGCCTGTGGTCATCGGCTTCATCCTCGGCACCATCATCGGGTTCCTGGCCGGGTACGGCCCCCAGGAGGCCCTGCCTCTGGGCATTAAAATGGCCGCCGTTATGGTCCTGATGCCCAAGGTCATCAAGTGCATCATGGACGGTCTGCTGCCCATCTCCGAGCGGGCCAAGGAGCTGATGCACAACCACTTTGGCGAAGATTCCGACTTCTACATCGGCCTTGACCCCGCCGTCCTGCTGGGCGACCCGGAGGTCGTCACCGCCGGTATCCTGTTCATCCCCATCACTCTGGCCATCGCCATCGTCATGCCCGGCAACCGCATCCTGCCCTTCGGCGACCTGGCCACCATCGGCTTCTTCATCGCCATCGCCGTTGCGGTCCACAAGGGCAACCTGTTCCGCACCCTCATCTCCGGCACCTGCATCATGACTATGACCATCTGGATCGCCAACCAGACCGTCGAGTGGACCACCAAGCTGGGTACCTCTGTGGGAGCCATTGAAGAAGGCGCGACCCTCGCGGCCATGGACCAGGGCGGCTGCCCCATCACCTATGTGTTTGTTCAGCTCTTCACCCGTGAGAACATCCTCGGCCTGATTGTCATCGCCGCCATCTATATCGTCTGCCTGTTCTTCGCCGTGATGCACTCCAAGGCCCGCGCCGCAGAACTGGCCGCCGCCGAGGACGAGTTCTAACTGTCGTTTTTCCCTTGTCATTTTCCCCAATCAAACGAACCATTTCCTTCAGCTTCCAGAGAAATCTGGAAGCTGAAAACTTAGAAAGAGGTTGATTTACTATGAAAGCTGGCGTCTTATACGCCCCTCAGGACATCCGCTATGCGGAGGTCGAAACACCTGCCCCTAAAAAGGGCGAGGTGTTGGTCAAGGTGAAATACACCGGTATCTGCGGGTCCGACATCCCCCGTGTCAATGCGGACGCCGCGCACTATTACCCCATCATTCTGGGCCACGAGTTCTCCGGCACCGTGGCGGCCGTGGGCGAGGGCGTGACCTCCGTTGCTCCCGGCGACCGGGTGGCGGGTATCCCGCTGGTGCCCTGCATGAAGTGCGAGGACTGCCAGAAGGGGAACTACTCCCTGTGCAAGCACTATGACTTCATCGGCTCCCACTCCAGCGGCAGCTATGCGGAATACGTCTGTATGCCGGAACACAACGTGGTGAAGTTCTCCGACGAGGTCTCCTTCGTCCAGGGCGCGTTCTTCGAGCCTGCCACCGTCGCCCTCCACGGGCTGGAGCGCACCGGCTACAAGGGCGGCAAGACCGTCGCCATCCTGGGCGGCGGCACCGTGGGCATGATGACCATGCAGTGGGCCAAGATCTTCGGAGCCAAGGAAGTGGTGGTGTTCGACATCGTGGACGAGCGACTGGAGCTGGGCAAGCGGCTGGGCGCGACCGGCGGCGTGAACACCCTGAAAGAAGGCTTCATGGAGGAAGCGCTGGCCTACACCGGCGGCAGAGGCTTCGACTACGTGTACGAGACCGCCGGAAACACCATCACCATGAAAATGGCCTTTGCCCTGGCCGCCAACCGTGCGGATGTGTGCTTCATCGGCACCCCCACCAGAGAACTGTCCTTCACCGTGGCGGAGTGGGAGAACCTGAACCGGAAGGAGTTCAACCTGACCGGAAGCTGGATGTCCTACAGTGCCCCCTTCCCCGGACACGAGTGGGAGCTGGTGGCCCATTACTTCGGCACCGGCGACCTGAAAATGGACGATTCCTTTGTGTTCAAGACCGTTCCCCTGAGTAAAATCAACGAGGCGTTCGAGCTGTTCAAGACCCCCGGCACCGTCAAGGGGAAGATCCTCATCGACTCGGAGTGCTAAAGTGAGCTGTTAGCTGTTAGCCATTGGCTGTTAGTCAGGTACTACTGGCTAATAGCGAACAGCGAAAAAGGAAAGCGAAACCAGTTGATTGTAAAGCGCCGCAGACAAAAGCGCAACTTAAAAACAAAGAACCACCAAGCTAAGAGCTAGAAGCTAATAGCTAGTAGCTAAATGAGGAGTGAATCAAAATGATGACAACAAAGCATCCTTTGCAAATCATGATGGACCAGCGTCGGGCTGGCATCAAGTGCGGCATCCCCTCCTATTGCACCGGCAACGAGATGGTCATTGAGCTGCTGCTCCGCCGGGCCAAACTACTGGACATCCCGGTGCTCATCGAGGCCACCGCCAACCAGTCCAACCAGTTCGGCGGCTACACCGGCCTGAAACCCAAGGACTATTATAACAAGGTGCTGGACATGGCCCAGAAGCTGGGCGTGCCGGAGCATCTGGTCATCTTGGGCGGCGACCACCTTGGCCCGCTGACCTGGCAGGACAAGCCCGAAGCGGAGGCT
>JAJQAS010000105.1 GCA_021203685.1 Clostridiales bacterium
GCTATGGTGACCATCCGAGACATCGCCCAGGCGTGCGGCGTGTCCATCGCCACTGTGTCCAATGTGCTCAACGAAAAGAAAAACGTCTCAGCTGAAATGCGGGAGCGGGTCATGGAAAAAGTGCGGGAGATGAACTATACCCCTAACTCCGTTGCCAAAAACCTGAAAACCAAAAAGACCCGCACGCTGGGCATCATCGTGGAGGACATCACCATTTTCTCCATTCCCGATCTGGTGGACGGCATCACCGAATGCTGCGAGGTGAACAACTACCGGGTCATGCTCATCAATCTGCGCCTTTTCAAGAAATTTGACGATGTCTACTATCACCAGGAGGTCTATCGGGAGCAGATGCAGGAGGTGCTCCGGCTGCTGCTGGCCGACCAGGTGGAGGCGGTCATCTACATCGCCGCTCACGAGCGGACCATCCACTGTCTGCCGGAGCGTTTCCCCATCCCTCTGGTCATGTGCTACGCCTACAGCTCGACGCCCGGCATCCCCTCCCTGCTGGTGGAGGAGAGCGCGCCCACGGCAGAACTGATACAAACCGCCATTGACATGGGACACCGGCGTATCGGCATCATCACCGGCAAGCGGGACAGCGCCCACACCCAGCAGCGCATGATGGCCTACCGGCGGACGCTGGTCCGCAACGGCATTCCCTTCGACCCGGGGCTGCTGGGCGTGGGGGACTGGACGCGGGAGAGCGGCATCCGCCGCACCGACCAGCTGCTGGCCCAGGGGGCCACGGCGATTTTCTGCATGAATGACCTGATGGCCGGCGGGGTCTACGCCCGACTGGCAGAGCTGGGACTGACGGTGGGCAAAGATGTCAGCGTCATGGGCTATGACAACCGGCTGCTGAGCCAGTACCTGACCCCGCCGCTGACCACGGTGGCGCTGCCCCTCCACGACCTGGGCTGCCGGGCCGGAAAGATCGCGCTGGCCGCCCTCTCCGCCGAAAACGACCCGCCGCCGCGGCACATCTACGTGGCGGGGAAGGTGATTTTGCGGGGGTCGGTGCAGCGCGTCGAACCATCCCCGGCTAAAGTACAAATGCAGGAGGAAACCGCCCAAACCAGGCTGTTCAAGCCAGGTTTAGGCGGTTTTTTTGCGCTGTTTTTACCTATTTTCAATCTCCAAATGCCTGCTCCAGGTCAGCCAGAATGTCGTTGATGTTCTCGGTGCCGATGGAGAGGCGGATGGTGTTGGGCCTGATGCCCTGGTCCAGCAGCTCCTCCGGGCGGAGCTGGGAGTGGGTGGTGGTGGCGGGGTGGATGACCAGGCTCTTCACGTCGGCCACGTTGGCCAGCAGGGAGAAGATTTGCAGCCGGTCGATAAAGGCAAAGGCTTCCTTCTGGCCGCCCTTGATTTCAAAGGTGAAGATAGACGCGCCGCCGTTGGGAAAGTATTTCTCATACAGGGCGTGGTCGGGGTGGTCGGGCAGAGAGGGGTGGTTGACGTGTTCCACCTTGGGGTGGCTGGCCAGGTACTCCACCACCTTTTTGGTGTTCTCCGCGTGTCGCTCCAGCCGCAGGGACAGGGTCTCGGTGCCCTGGAGCAGCAGGAACGCGGCGAAGGGGGAGATGGTGGCGCCGGTGTCCCGCAGGAGGATGGCTCGGATGTAGGTGGCGAAGGCGGCGGGGCCTGCGGCCTCGGTGAATTTGACGCCGTGATAGCTGGGGTTTGGCTCGGAGATCCAGGGGTAGCGCCCGCTCCCGGTCCAGTCGAAGGTGCCGCCGTCCACGATGACGCCGCCCAGGGTGGTGCCGTGGCCGCCGATGAACTTGGTGGCGGAGTGGACCACGATGTCTGCGCCGTGTTCGATGGGGCGGATGAGGTAGGGGGTGCCGAAGGTGTTGTCGATGACCAGGGGCAGACCGTGTTTGTGGGCGATGTCCGCAATGGCGTCGATGTCCGGGATGTCGGAGTTGGGGTTGCCCAGGGTCTCGATATAAACCGCCTTGGTGTTGGGCTGAATGGCGTTTTCCAACTCCGCCAGGTCGTGAGCGTCCACAAAGGTGGCGGAGATGCCGTACAGGGGCAGGGTGTTCTCCAGCAGGTTGTAGCTGCCGCCGTAAATGGTCTTTTGGGCGACGATATGCTCTCCCGCTTTCGCCAGGGCCTGGATGCTGTAGGTGATGGCAGCTGCGCCAGAGGCCACCGCCAGCCCCGCCACGCCGCCCTCCAGGGCGGCAATGCGGTCCTCAAACACCCCCTGGGTGGAGTTGGTCAGCCGCCCGTAGATGTTGCCGGCGTCGGTCAGCCCGAAGCGGGCGGCGGCGTGGTCGCAGTCCCGAAAGACATAGGAGGTGGTCTGGTAGATGGGGACGGCCCTCGCGTCGGAGGTGTGGTCGTAGTCCTCCTGGCCGATGTGGAGCTGTTTGGTCTCGAAGGCCCATTTGGAAGTATCCGTGATTTTTGCCATGATGTGTACCTCTTTCTGAATAAGATGAAACGGTTGATTTTGCCTCAAAAGTCATCCGGTACACATTCGCCCAAAGCGGAAGTTGTGCCGCAGTTGCCGGGGGAAGGAAACGGTCATGGGGAAAACTCCTTTGTATTCGTTTCAGTGGTTATCCCGTTTACGCAGCCTTATGAGCATTTTAGCTCTTAGCTTCCTTTTGGCTGTTCGCTTTAGACTGGCAGTACCTGACTAACAGCTAATAGCTTATCACAACACGGCTGATTCAAAAGGATAACCATATTCGTTTACTCGTCCTGAAACAGAGGGGTGGACAGGTAGCGGTCGCCGGTGTCGGGCAGCAGCACCACGATGACCTTGCCCTCATTCTCCGGGCGCTGGGCCAGCTGGGTGGCGGCCCACACCGCCGCCCCGGAGGAAATGCCCACCAGCACGCCCTCGGCCTTGGCCACGGCGTTGCCGGTGTGGAAGGCGTCCTCGTTGGAGACGGGGATGATCTCATCATAGATGGAGGTGTCCAGCGTGTCGGGGACGAAGCCCGCGCCGATGCCCTGAATTTTGTGGCTGCCGCCCCTGCCCTGGGACAGGACGGGGGAGCTGAGCGGCTCCACGGCGACGATTTTCACGTCAGGGTTCTGCTCTTTCAGGTACGCGCCCACGCCGGTGATGGTGCCGCCGGTGCCCACGCCCGCTACGAAGATGTCCACCTTGCCCTCCGTGTCAGCCCAAATCTCCGGGCCGGTAGTGGCCCTGTGGGCGGCGGGGTTGGCGGGGTTGACGAACTGGCCGGGGATAAAGGCGTTGGGGATCTCCTGCGCCAGCTCGTTGGCCTTGGCGATGGCCCCCTTCATGCCCTTGGCTCCCTCGGTGAGTACCAGCTCTGCGCCGTAGGCTTTCATCAGGTTCCGCCGCTCGATGCTCATGGTCTCCGGCATGACGATGATGATGCGGTAGCCCTTGGCGGTAGCGACGGCGGCCAGGCCGATGCCGGTGTTGCCGGAGGTCGGCTCGATGATGACCGAGTCGGGGGTCAGCAGACCCCTGGCCTCCGCGTCCTCGATCATGGCCTTGGCGATGCGGTCCTTGACGGACCCGGCGGGATTGAAATACTCCAGCTTGGCCAGCAGGGTGGCCTGAAGGTTGTTTTTGGCCTCGTAGTTGGCCAGCTCCAGCAGGGGGGTGTTGCCCACCAGATCGGTGACAGAGTGATAAATTGCCATGGAAAACGCTCCTTTCAGCGGTAAAACACAAATTTATTCAATATTTCCAAACAGGGACGCTATACACGCCCGACATCGAAAAAAGGAAACACACTGCATTGTAACACATTCTTTCCGGGGAAGCTCGGCCCTCTGGGAACCGGATGAGGGTATCTTAGCACAATAATCCCACTAAGTCAATAGGTAAATGGGGTAAAATAAAAATTTATCTGACGATTCCTTTTACTCAGCCATACGCTAGAAACCCCTCCGCCCCATTCAGGGGAGGGGGACCATGCGAAGCATGGTGGAGGGGTTTCCCCTGGCTGGGGTTATTGATAAGGCTGATTCAAAAGAATAGGCAGATAAACAAATAAACAAAGGCGTCCCGTGGAGTTTTCCAAAGGACGTCTTTGTTTTGGACAAAACCGCGCCATTGAACAGCGGCGTTCGCCATGGTAATTGCGCATTTCACGTCACGGCATCCGTCCGGCCTTCTCCATCCCCCCCGGCCAGCCGGGTCAGCTGGGGCGTCAGGCACAGCACCTGGGCCGCCAACAGCAGCTGGGTGAAAAGGGCGCATTCGTCCGCCAGAGCCACCAGGGAAAACGTCACCGCCGTCATCGACCAGAAGAGGGCCGTTCGCCCCTTGCCAATGTCCAGAGAGAACCCCGCCAGGTAATACCAGGCGGCCACGGAGGCCACCGCCGCCAGCAGCTGCCACACGAACGCCTGCACCACCGGGTTGTTGGCATTGGTGTGGTAAATTTGAATCAGCCAGAAGCAGCTGCAAAACCCCGACGCCATGGCCGCCAGCGGCTCCGCCGCCCCCCGCCGGGACAGCAGGCAGACAGACACCCCGGCCAGGAACAGCGTCCCTCCCAGCAGCACCGGCAGCACTACGTTGATGGCCTGAAAGACCGAGCTGGCCGGTTCGCTCTGCCTGACCCAGAGGACGTAGGCGGCCCCGGCGGCCAGGTAGAGCAGCCCGCCGGGCAGCAACTCCGGCCGCGGCCCGGTACCAAAGACCTCGGCCCAGTCCCGGCTGGCTGTCCGCCGGGTCCGGGCAAGCAGCAGGAAGCACACTGCCGCGCCCACTGCCAGGGCAATGAGCAGGTTTGTGGCCGTGCCGGGCACCGGCAGGCCGTCTTCGTCGAAGCAGGTGGCCAGCTGCCACCGGCGCAGGGCGCAGCCCGCTCCCCCCAGGAGCAGGCCGAGACAAGGGTAAAGATACTTTTTCATAGGCGCACCCTCTTGTATTTCTGCAATGATACGGTTCAATCAGTGTCTAGTATTGTAACTCATTTCTTGGCGGTTGTCAGCGCATTGGAGAAAATTTTTTCTCCCCCATCATAGTCCATTCTATGGTACTTTCTTTGAAAAATTTCTCTTGACATTTCTCGAACATCCGTTCATAATTAGAACAGAAGTTCGATGAGGGCCGCCGCAGCGTTTGTCCGGCGGCGCTGACCAAAGGAGGCGTCTGTGATGGAGACCACATATCTTACCACCCGCCGGTTTGTCAAAACCCAGGGAAATGTCATTGATTTTCAGGATTACAAGCGCAAAATGGAACGGGGCGACCTGCCCGCCTACGATGCGCCGGAGGAATTGCCTGAGCTGAGCCAGGAGCGGCCCCGGCAGGAGCGTCGCTCCCTGCTCCAGCAGGCGGGAGACGCGCTGGACTTGGCGGCCTCGCTGGCCCTGACCGTCAGCGCGCTGGCGGCGGTGCTGCTGCTGTTTTAAGCGTTTGCTCCCGCGTTTCGGGAAAAGGGCGGCAACCGCCCCGATAAAGTAACAAAGCGTCTGAGCGGCGGCTCAGGCGCTTTGGAATAAGACTAACGCGCTCGCTTTCTGGCAACGCTGCTGCAAAGCCCCACCAACGGTCAGTCTCACTGTGGTTACTTTAACACCAATAAGGCCCAAAATGCAACCCTTTTCCCGAAAAAAATGCGACAAAAAACGAAATCGTTCACAGACCAAATTCTTGCCTTTCGACAAATTTACAACTCCCTGTCCATTCGCCGCGCACAACCGTCTGTTTTGGCGGGAAAAGGCCGCTTTGAAGGAAATTTTCCCTTCTACCCGGAAGACAAAGCAACCCCCGCCTGTGGTACCATTTCCATACCACCGGCGGGGGCTGTTTGCTTTGGGACGGCTCACCCGTCCCGCTCCACCTGCACGTTGTCGGTGCCGTGGAGTTCAAATTCCGCCATATACTCGTCGATGCGGCGGTTCAGTTCGTCGTAGTTGTTCTCGTCGATGGGGGCGTCGTCCATGTCCCGGCGGGCCAGCTCCTCGGCCAGGATGTCGAAGAACACCGAGTCCTCGTAGTCGGCGATGGCCTCGTGGATGCCGCCGTTGACGAACGCCTGGCTGGGCACCACGTGACCGCCCCAGCGCTGGCTCAGGTCGTTCATGCCCAGGGAAGGCGCTTTGGAGAAGAGAAGCGATTCCACCTCGTCGTAGTCGGTGAAGCGGTCCGCTCCACGGGCGGAGTTCAGCACCCAGTTGCCGATATAGGCCATATCCAGAAGACGGCGATACTGTTTGGGGGTCAATTCGATTTGCATAACGATTCCGTCCTTTCAGAGAGATACAGCAAGTCCCAACACAGGAAGCGTGTCTGGCAGCAACGTCTGATACTGCCTTTAAGCATATAGTATATGCAAAAACCCGCCGTTGTCAAATGGATTCTTGCGCCATAAGGGGGACAAAACCAAAGTTGTGAGAAATTTCTCTTGTTTTTACCGCCGGTGTATTATATGATTACAGGAACAAAGGATAAACACAAATTTGGCTATCCCTGTGAATCAGACGCGTTATGATAAGCTGTTAGCTATAAGCTGTTAGCTATAAGCTGTTAGCTGTTAGTCAGGCACTGCCAGTCTAAAGCGAACAACGAAAAAGGAGGCTAAGAGCCGAAATGCTCACAAGGCTGTGTAAAAAGGATAACCAGTAACACAAAATAACATTGAAACTGTGAAAGGAGGCCGCCGCTATGGACAACAGACCCATCGGCGTGTTCGACTCTGGCATGGGCGGGCTGACCACCGTTCGCGCCCTGGCCCAGCAGATGCCGGCGGAGGACATCGTCTATTTTGGCGACACGGGGCGGGTGCCCTACGGGAGCCGCCCCCAGGAGACCATCGTGCGCTACGCCCGGCAGGACGTGGCGTTCCTGCGCACCTTCGACCTGAAAGCGGTAGTCATCGCCTGCGGCACCGTCTCCAGCGCGGCGCTGGGGGCGCTCTCCGCCGAGCAGGACATCCCCGTCTTTGGCGTGGTGGGGCCGACGGCTATCCGGGCGGCCCAGGTCACCCGCAACGACAAAATCGGTCTCATCGCCACCGCCGCCACCGTCCGCACCGGAGCCTATGAGCGCATCATGCGCCACGCCAACCCCATGGCGGAGATCACCTCCCTGGCCTGCCCGCTGTTCGTGCCGCTGGTGGAAAACGGGCGCACCCAGCCGGGGGACATCCTCATCGAGACGGTGGTGCGGGAGTACCTGACCCCCCTGAAAGAGAAGGGCATCGACACCCTGGTGCTTGGGTGTACCCACTATCCCTTGCTGAAAGAGGTCATCGGCAACTTTATGGGGCCGGAGGTGACGCTGCTGGACTCCGGCGCGGAAGTGGTGCGCCAGGTGGCCGAGCGGCTCAGCGCCAGCGGCCAGGAGGCCGACCCCGGCCGGAAGGGGCAATGCCGCTGGTACGTCAGCGACTCCACCGAGGGGTTCCAGAGCCTGGCCTCCCTGTTCCTGGGCAGACCGGTGACGGAGCCGGTGGAGCAGATCAGCATCGAGGATTATTGAATTTGTTGGTTATCCCCTGAAATCAGCCTTAACATTCCACCTGATTCCTGTAGGGGCGGCCCTTGGCCGCTCTGGATGCGCAGGCGGTTTGACCGGCGGCCAAGGGCCGCCCCTACACATACCGCTGCACAAAACGGATAACCACATTGAGGGATTTACAAAACCGGAAAGGGAATCCATCTATGACAGAGAAACAGACAAAAGACGTATTTATCTCCATCCTGGGTCTCCAGGATTACGAAGGCACCGACGGGGACAGCGTGGAGCTGACCACCGCCGGCAAGCTGACCCGGACGGCCCGGGGCTACCACCTGAGCTACCAGGAAAGCGCCCTGACAGGCATGGAAGGGATCCAGACCAACATCGAGGTCTCCCCCAACCTGGTCATGCTGACCCGGACGGGGCAGGTCTGCTCGGAGATGGTCTTTGAGAAAGGCGTTCGCCACCTCTCCCTCTACGACACCCCCTTTGGCAGCCTGGAGGTGGGCGTGGCCGCCCGGAGCATCCACTCCACCATCGGCGACCGGGGCGGCGAGCTGGAGGTCAACTACTCCATCAACATCGACCACCGGCTGGCGGGGGAGAACTCCTTCTCCCTGAAGGTGCGGGAGGCCAAGGTGACCCAGTGAACTCCCGGCTGGCGGAAGCCATTTCCCAGGCCGACGCGCTGACCCGCGCCGCCTTGGGGGGCCGCTGTCCGGTACGAAGCCGCCCCTCCAGGCGGGGGACGGTGGCCAACGCCGCCCCCCAGGCCCTGGGGCTGGACGGGGTCGAACTGACCGGGCGCATCGACCTGGCGGGCAGCTGGTTCCATAAAGTGGAGGCCGAAGGCGGTTATCTGAACTTCTTTCCCGCTCCGGCGTGGTACGATGCCGCCGTGGACGCACCGTCCCCGGTGGGGCCGGAGATCGTTTTGCAGCCGTTAGACGTGGTCTTCCCGGCCGTCATCGCCCCGGAGGACTGGGCCTTCTGGCAGGTTCTCCGGGGGACAGGCCCCGACCCGGCGCTGGTAGCCCGGCAGGACGCCGCCAACCCCGGCTGGCTGGTGCGGTACACCGCCCGGCGGCTGGCCGACCTGGAGCCGCGGGCCTGCGCAACATTGAACTGGACGGCGGAGCGGCGGCAGCTGCTGTGGATGCTGGCTCAGCTCCCCCAGGAGGGGAACCGGCGGCGGATGGCGGGGTATCTGCTGGCGCTGGCAAGAGAGATTTGGGACATCGGCCCCCAAACCCTCCCGCTGGCGCTGAACCGGCACAGTCAGGCGGCGTTAAACGCCGGACTGCGGCAGGTTCTGGCAGAAAACTGCCACAAGACGCGGTAAACCCTTGTCTTTTACAAAAAATTCACTCAAAGCCGGAGAAAATCCCTTATACTAAAAACGACATCAGGCGGCCTGTGAACCGCCCGGAAACTCCCAAACCAGACCCGAGCAAGGGGAGAGTGAGGTTATACCTATGGCACTGAAAGTTTTGATCGTAGAGGACGACAGCAACATCGCCCAGCTTCTCCAGCTGTACCTGGAGAAGGAGGGCTTCGAGACCCAGGCGGCGGACGACGGCAGCAAGGGCCTGAGCCTGTTCCACGAAGGCAGCCCCGACCTGGTGCTGCTGGACATCATGCTCCCCGGCATGGACGGGTGGACTGTCTGCAAGAAGATCCGGGAGACCTCCAAGGTGCCCATCATTATGATGACAGCCAAGGGCGAGACCATGGACAAGGTCAACGGCCTGGAGATGGGCGCGGACGACTACATCGTCAAGCCCTTCGAGATGAAAGAGGTGCTGGCCCGCATCCATGCGGTGCTGCGCCGCTATGGCTCCAACGAGACCGCTGAGAAGAAGCTGACCTTCGACAAGCTGGTCATCAACATGGACTCCTACGAGCTGCTGGTGGACGGCAAGCGGGTGGACACGCCCCCCAAGGAGATGGAGCTGCTGTTCCACCTGGCGTCCTCCCCCAACCGGGTGTTCGCCCGGAACCAGCTGCTGGACGAGGTGTGGGGCTTCGACTACTTTGGCGACAGCCGCACTGTGGACGTCCACATCAAGCGGCTGCGGGAAAAGCTGGAGGGCGTCTCCCCCAAGTGGGGCCTGAAAACTGTCTGGGGCGTGGGCTATAAGTTCGAGCTGGAGACCTGACCGGAGGCGAGCCATGAACAAGCGGATGGGTTCCATTTATCAACAGCATTTTTTACTGACGGCAGGGGTGATCCTGCTGGCCTTCGCCATGCTGGGGGCGTCCTTTATGGTGCTGGCCTACCGCTACGCTGTCCAGGAGAAAAAAGACTCCATGAACAACAGCGCCGTCTACATCGCCAACATCGTCGGCCTATTCCTGGAGGACGGCAGGAACCTGGGGAATCAGCAGCTGACAGAGAACCTGGCCTATGTGACCTCGGTGCCCGACGTGGACGTGCTCATCTGCCAGGCCAGCGGCATCGTCATCTACAGCTACGATGGCGACCAGAGCGGCGACGAGCTGAAAAGCGACACCGTCAGCCAGAGCGTCCTGGAGGAGACCCTGGGGGGCGACAGCGGCTACCAGGGCATGAGCGACCTGGGGGTGTACGACTCCTCCAAGTTCGCCGTGGGCGCGCCGGTAGTGGTGCAGAACCAGCTGGCGGGGTACGTGTTCGTCACCTCCAGCACAGAAAACCTCACCTCCCTGTGGCGCACTTTTGGCATTTTGTATATCGTCACGGCGGCGGTGGTGCTGCTGCTGGCGTTCTGCTCCAGTTTTTTCACCACCCGGCAGCAGGCCCGCCCCCTGCGGGAGATGACCGATGTGGTCAACCGCTTCGGCATGGGAGAGTATGACCTGCGGGTGAAGGACTACCACCGGAGGGACGAGATCGGCCAGCTGGCCACCGCCTTCAATACCATGGCCGACTCCATCGCCAGCGCCGAGGCCCGGCGGCAGGAGTTCGTGGCCAACATTTCCCACGAGCTGAAGACCCCCATGACCACCATCGCGGGGTTCAGCGACGGCATTCTGGACGGCACCATCCCCCCGGAAAAGCAGCGGGAGTGCCTCCAGGTGATCTCCGACGAGACCCGGCGGCTCAGCCGCCTGGTGCGGCGGATGCTGGACATGAGCCAGCTCTCCGCCAAGGAGCAGAGCGACATCTGCCAGTCCCAGTTCAACGGCGTGGAGACCTTTGCCCAGGTGCTCATCAGCCTGGAGCGGAAGATCACCAGCCGGGGGCTGGACGTGGACGTGAACTTCCCGGACAAGGACGTGATGGTGTGGGGCGACCCGGACTCCATCACCCAGGTGTGCTACAACCTGATGGACAACGCCATCAAGTTCGCAACCCCCGGCACCGCCATCGGCGTGTCCATCGTCCCCCGGGGGAACAAGGCGTGGTTCTCTGTGCGCAACACCGGCGAGACCATCCCTCCGGAGGAGCTGGGCATGGTGTTCGACCGGTTCCACAAGAGCGACCGCTCCCGCAGCCTGGACAAGGAGGGCGTGGGCCTGGGGCTCTATATCGTCAAAACGATTTTGAACAACCACAAGGAGACCATCACCGTCACCAGCGAGAACGGGGTCACGGAGTTCCGGTTCTCCCTGACCCTGGCGGAATGAGGTGCGCGAATGAGACCCTGCGTGTTATTCTTCGGCGCGAAGGCGCTGGAAGGCCCCATGGTGCAAAACACCCTGTCCCCGCTGGGGCTGGAGGTGCGCGTGCCGGAGCGGGCCAGGTACAGCCAGCCCATCGGCCTGCTGGCGGAAGGCGGGCCGCTGCCCCCGGTGAAACAGGGCGGCGCGCAGCCCTTGGCCGCGCCGATATTGGTGTTCTGCGGCGTGCCGGAGGAGACGACAGACCGGGCGCTGGACGCCCTGCGGGGCGCGGGGCTGTGTACCGGCGCGCTGAAAGCCGTCCTGACCCCCGCCAACCGGTACTGGAACGCGCCCATGCTGGCCCGGGAGCTGGTGAAGGAGCACCGGGAATTTGCGAAAAAGACGAAAAAGCGGTGAAACTGTGGTTTTCTGCCAACGAAATCTCTATTACTCCAGCTGTGACTTCCTCGTATCGGGTCTGGCGATTCTGCTCCAGCGTATGGAGGAAGGGAGAAAGCGTTTTGACATCATTTCGGTCTGAAAAGGCGTCTATCCCTGTGACATACTCGCTGTTTACCGCAATTTGAACAATTATAAGCCGGTTTTAGGGAAGCTCTGATTAAATGGCCTTGGATGGCTGGGCGAGCAGATTTTGCGCAAATCGAGGCGCAAAATCGCAGGAATCCTTTGTGGATTTCAAGATTTTGCAACGAAGAGTTGCACAAAATAAGCCGTCCAGACGCCGGGAGTTATTTAATCAGAGGTTCCTTAGCTGCCCATTGCGCATATGATCCTCTTTCAGCCGCATGAAGTCGATCCGATACTGGCAGGCTTTCTCCCGCTTCCGGCTGGAATAGATCCCGCATTGGTATCCATACACCAATACTTTGAACAGCACCCGTGGTTCCACTGCTGATTTTCTTCCCTCAGAAGAATAAGCGTCATACAATTCCGTATAATCCACTTCCTCAAGCTGGTCGCTTAGCAGTCGGACAGGTGCGTTCTCCGGTATCATCATTTCTGAATTGAGTGCAAGTACCAGTTGACCATTCCGCTCATATGTCGTATACTGGACTTGCTTGGAATCGTTATTGTTCACACCAATATTCTAAAGCAAAAAAGCGAAGGTTAGGCTACCCCTTTCGGGCGCCTAACCTTCGCTTTTGTGGGGGAGTGTTTTGCAGCGCTCCCTTTTATGACAGAATCATCCTGCGGGAAAACCCCTCCACCATGCTTCGCATGGTCTCCCTCCCTGAAAGGGGAAGAGGGCCGCCGCCTTTAGGCGGTGGCGGAGGGGTAAAAGCACATGGCTGAGCAAAGGAGATATCCTGTTTTTGCGATATTGCGGATACAACCTGCGCGTTTCTCAAAGAGCATTATGCCTTCAGCTTCGAAAAATTGCACATTGCTTATTGCAAATTGCTAATTGACTCAGTACAGGCTGGAAATCAGCTCCACGCACCGCTCGATGCCCAGCTCGCCGCTGTCCAGGGCGATGTGATAGTTCCGGGCCACGCCCCATTCGGTGTCGGTGTAATACTGGTAGTAGGCCCGGCGGCGCTGGTCCTTGTCCTTGAGCCGCTTCTCCGGGGACTCCTCCCGCTGGCCGTAGACCTGGACGATGCGGGCGGCCCGTTTGCCCATGCTGGCGTGGATGAACACCCGCAGGCAGTCCGCCGACCCCCGCAGGATATAGTCCGCGCAGCGGCCCACGATGACGCAGGGGCCTTCCTCCGCCAGCTCCAAAATCACGTCCCGCTGGTGGTTCCACAGGTAGTCCTGGGTGGACTTGCCGGTGGAGTCCCGCCCGGCGAAGGCGTTGATGAACCAGCTGCCGTGGGTGGTGTACTCCCCCCGGTCGCGGATATACTCTTTGGCGAAGCCGGACTTCTCCTCGATTTTCTCCAGCAGTTCCTGGTCGTAGCAGGGGATGCCCAGTTTCTCGGCGGTCAGCTTGCCCACGGTGCGCCCGCCGCTGCCGAACTCCCGGCTGATGGTGATGATCCTGTTCATAGTCTTACCTCCTGTTCGGTTCGTATTTCGCTGCTTTTGGTTTTTCTATTATACACGATAATCAATCGGTACTCAACTCCCGATAAGTGCTGCGGATGACCACCGCCGCGATGAGGAAGGTCAGAATATCCGCCGCCGGGAAGGAGTACAGCAGGCCGTCCAGCCCAAAGAACATGGGCAGCAGCAGGGCGAAGCCCACGCCGAACACGATTTCACGCACTAGGGAGATGACGGTGGAGGCCAGAGCTTTGCCGATGGATTGCAGGTAGATGAAGGTGCCCTTGTTCACCGTGGCTAGGACCATCATGCACAGGTAGGTGCGGAAGCACTTGATGGCGAAGGTGGTGTAGTAGGCGCTCTCGTTGGCCGCGCCGAAGATGCCGATGAGCTGCCGGGGGAGCAGCTCCACGATGAGCAGCGCCACAAAGCCCACGATGGCCTCCAGCGCTGAAGAAGCTCTTGGCCCGATCCTTGCGTCCTGCGCCGATGTTGTAGCCCACCACAGGGATGCACCCGGCGGAGAGGCCCACGGCGATGGAAATGACGATCTGGAAGAACTTCATGACGATGCCCAGCACCGCCAGGGGAATTTGCGCGTATTCCTCCTGCCCAAAGACGGGGTCCAGCGCGCCGTATTTGGTACACATATTCTGCACCGCCGCCATGGAGACCACCAGCGAAATTTGGGACAGAAAGCTGGTGATGCCCAGGGGGAGGAAGCGCTTCATCAGGCCGGGGAACAGGCCGAAGCTGCTCCGCTCCAGCTTCACCGCCTTCATGTGGAAGAGATACCACACGGACAGGATGGCGGTGATGATCTGGCCGGTGATGGTGGCGATCGCCGCGCCCATCATGCCCCACTTGAGGACATAGATGCAGATGGGGTCAAAGACGATGTTGAACGCCGCGCCCACCAGGGTAGAGGCCATGGCGAACTTGGGGCTGCCATCGGACCGGATGATGGGGTTGATGGCCTGGCCGAACATATAAAAGGGCACACCCACGGTGATCCAGAAGAAGTATTCCTTGGACAGGGCGAAGGTGTTGTCGTTGACCCGGCCCCCGAACAGGGTCAGAATCGGTTCCTGGAAAATCAGGTACGCAGCCGTCAGCACGATGCTGACCAGGATGCACAGCACCACGGCGTTGCCGATGCTCTTGTGGGCGTTCTCCTTATTGTTGGAACCCAGGCTGATGCTGACGAAGGCGCAGCAGCCGTCGCCGATCATCACAGCCAGGGACAGGGCCACCACCGTCAGTGGGAACACCACCGTGTTGGCGGCGTTGCCGTAGGACCCCAGATAGCTGGCGTTGGCGATGAAGATCTGGTCCACGATGTTGTACAGCGCGGCCACCAGCAGGGAAATGATGCAGGGGACGGAGTATTTCCGTATCAGGGTGCCGACCTTTTCCGTCTCCAGAAAAGCGTTGGATTTTTGCTCCATTTTGACGTTCCTCCTCGAAAAATAAAATGCGCCCACGCAAAGCCGGACTTACGCTTTACGCAACACGCATGTAGAGACCCCGCCCGGACGAAGCCACCGGGCGAAGCAGGTATAAAGTTATCCGCCTTTTCAGGCCAAAAAAGAACAGCGTGTAACGCACAACCGGATTTACGAGTTGAACACTACACGCTGCATGATTATTTTAGCAAGTGGAAGGAACTTTGTCAAACGGATTTTTGCCGATTTTTCTCCCGGAAAAACCATTGGTTTTTGGCAAATCTGGGGACTTATCCCTCCCCATACACCCACGGGCTGGAAGCGCTGGTCAGGTAGTCGTCCCCCAGGGCGACGACCTGGTATTTCGTTTGGCCTGTCCCCGCCTCAACCGTGCAGGTGGTGGTCGCCCCATCCAACTCCGCCAACACTTCACCGCTGCCGTCGGTGACTTGGTAGCCGGTGGCCCCTTCCACCGCCGTCCAGGTCAGGGTCTGACCGTTTTCCGTCGCCTCAACCGTCAATTCCGGCTGCTCCAGCGTCGGGGCGGTCTCGCTCTGCCCGGTGATGGCGTAGGGGGTCTGCTCGGCGTCCGCCACGCACTGGCGCAGCAGCGGCAGGTGCAGGGTGGAGAGGGTGGTCTGGGACTTGGACGAGACCGACGTGTCCAGCTTGTCAACCTGAGACAAATTCATCCCGCAGGCGGAGGCCACGCTCATGGCCGCCAGATAGCGGCCCAGGTCGTAGGAGAGATGTTTGCCGTCCCGGTCCAGGGTGTCCCCCAGGTAGCTGCTGCGGGCGTTCTGGATAGCGGTGCCGGTGGCGATGATGAAGTCTGCCGCGCCGGTGTCCTCCACCTCGGTTTGCACCGCGGCGCAAATTTTCTCATACAGGTCTAACTCCCCGGTGAACCGCTTTACGTAATACCGCTCGGTACACTCCCGCAGGGACCAGGTCATCTGCCAGCCGATTTTGACCGCCGCGTTGGAGCAATGCTCCCGGGCGAAGTCCGCCAGCTGGGCCACATAGCTGGTCTCCCCGTGGCGGTAGGTGGAGGCCACTCCCGCCTGATAGCTCTGCTGCTGGAACAGGATGATGTCCCAGTCCTCGTCCTCCAGGGCCTCGGACATGGTGGCGCTTTTCTTTGCCACGGTCTCCCAGCTGCCGTCCCCGTTTTTCCGGTAGGTGTACACCGCCTCGTCGTTTTTGGCGTAGCTCCAGTGGTCGGCCAGGGGAGTGCTGCTGCGGTTCAGGTTGGCGATTAGCACCTGATACCCGGCGTCGGTGGCCACTTCGTAAAGAAACTCGGAGGAATCCACACTAAAGCTGTTGCCCACCACCAGGATTTTCAGCAGGGTATCCGGGTCGGCGGCGGCGAGACGATAGAGGCTCCCTTCGTCCGGTTCTTCCTCCGGTTCTGTTTCCTCCGGCTCCGTCTCTTCGGCGGAGGAATCATCCTCTAGGACCACCGGCTGGGCGGAGCTTTCTCCGGCGCTGCTGTCGGTGGAAGCGGAGGCATCCGCCTGTCCCCCGGCGCAGCCGGTCAGCAGCAGGGCCAGGAGCAGCAGCAGGGAAAGGGCCCGCCTCATGGCTGTTCCTCCCGCCAAAGGCCGCAGAGGGCGGCGTTGAGCAGAATCGTCACCAGCAGCAGCACCGCCACCCCGAAGATGGTCACGTCGATGGTGTCCAGCAGTCCCGCGATGTCGTTCGCGCCCAGACGCAGCCGGACCGCGAAAAACTGGGCCAGCACCGCCAGAGCGCAGGCGGTCAGGCTGGCCCCCGCCGCGAGGCCCTTTGAGCGGAGCTTGCCTGCGATGCCCAGCCCGGCAAGGACCCAGGCCAACAGGCCGAAAAACAACGAAAAGAATAGCATAGGAGCCTCCTTTTTGTAATTGGGTATCCCTTTGAATCAGCCTCGTTGATGAGCTGTTAGCTATTAGCCGTTAGCTGTCAGTCAGGTGCTGCAAGCAAAAAGCGCAGAGCTGAAAAGGCAGCACCGCTTGACGGCGGAGGGGTTTCACCGCCCCGCTCAAAACGGCAATGTGGCCCAGGCGTTTGTGAACAGCAGCTTGTAAAGAATGAATAGAATCCCCAGGTGCAAAGGATAATAGGCGTAGAAGAACCACTGTCCCCACCTGCCACCGGGGTTTGGCCCCCGCTGGCCGTTGTAGAGCAGGATGGGGACCAGCGCCAAAGCGCCAAAGGGTTCAATGCCGCCAAAGTATCCCGTCAGTTCCACCAGCACGGCGACGCACAGGGCAATGGGCTTCTTGCGGAAAAAGTAGAACAGCAAAATCAGCAGCACGCCGCCCCCGGCGTAGTCCGTCCAGCAGAAGTCCGCCAGCCAAATGCCCGCCAGGGAAAAGACCAGCATCAGCACGCCTGCCAGCACCATCTGTCCTATGGTCAGAGCGGGCGGTTCCCCCTCCTGCGTCTCCGCCGGGGCCTTTTGCTCCCGGTTCCACAAGGCCAGCACCCAGCCCCGGCTGTGATCCACCAGCCACACCGCCACCAGGCCGATGGCAAGGGTGAGCATGACGTTTTGGCTGTACCAGCTGGGCCAGAAGCCGTCAACGGCCAGGTCAAAGGGGATATCCGACACCACCGCCGCAAGGAGCAGCCGGAGGGTGTACCTCCTGACGCTGTGGGTGTGGAAATAGCCCTCCACCAGCAAAAAGCAGTAGATGGGAAAGGCGATTCGCCCGATGATGCGCATGGGCCAATAAGGTGGGTCGCCGACCAACAGCACCATAGCGGTGTGGTCGATGGTCATGGTGACGAGGGCGATGAGCTTGAGGGTGAAGCCGTTGACACATTTCCGGCTTTGCAGGGCTGCTTCCATTGGTCTCTCTCCATTCACGATTGAACTAGCACTACTATAACACCTCTGCCGCCGCCGCGCAAGCCCCGTTTTGCCTGTTTGCGGCAGACCATCCCCCGAAAAAATCCATAGATATTTTCTTTTGAATTGGCTCAACCAATTTATTTGTTCTATAGATTGGGCAATCTACCGTTATTTCTGAACATTTTCCCAAAATTATTTCGGATTGATTCTTGACAAGGCAAAAGGGATATGCTATATTCACCTTGACCGGCGAAGCGGAAAAGCACCGAATCCCCCTGTTTTTTCAAAAACCGGTCATCCGTTTCCGAGAGAGTTAGTTTTTGCTAACTTTTCCTTTCCGCGCTGTCGCTCGCATAGCGGCGGAGCGGCACAAAGGGAACCCCTACGCAAAAGCCCTGTTTTTCTGTTACATTCATTCTATTTCATTACAGACATTAAAAAAGGAGTGTTAAAATGACTGACTTCAAACAGTGGGAAGGCTTTGAGGGCCGCATTTGGAAGGAAGAGGTCAACGTCCGCGACTTCATCCAGAAGAACTACGTCCCCTACGACGGCGACGAGGCGTTCCTCGCCGGCCCCACCGAAGCCACTGACAAGCTCTGGGGTGCGCTCCAGAAGCTCCAGAAGGCCGAGCGCGCCAAGGGCGGCGTGCTGGACTGCGAGACCGAGGTGGTCTCCGGCCTGACCGCCTACGGCCCCGGCTATATCGACGAGTCCCTGAAGGACCTGGAGCAGGTGGTGGGCATCCAGACCGACAAGCCCCTGAAGCGGGCCTTCATGCCCTACGGCGGCATCAAAATGGCGGTGCAGGCCGCCGAGACCTACGGCTACACCGTCAACCCGGAGCTGAAAAAAATCTTCACTCAGTATATGACCACCCACAACGACGCCGTTTTCTCCGCCTACACCCCGGAAATGCGCGCCGCCCGCAAGACCCACGTGGTCACCGGCCTGCCTGACACCTACGGCCGGGGCCGCATCGTGGGCGACTACCGCCGCATCGCCCTGTATGGCATCGACTACCTCATCAAGGAGAAAGAACGGGACAAGCTGAACTGCGGCTGCGGCAACATGTATGACGAGGTCATTCGCCTGCGGGAGGAGATTCAGAAGCAAATCAACGCCTTGAAGGGCATGAAGGAGATGGCCAAACTTTACGGCTTCGACATCTCCCAGCCCGCCGCCAACGCCAAAGAAGCCTGCCAGTGGCTGTACTTCGGCTATCTGGCCGCCGTCAAGACCCAGAACGGCGCGGCCATGAGCGTGGGCCGTATCTCCACCTTCCTGGACATCTACTTCGAGCGGGACCTGAAAAACGGCGTACTCACCGAAAGCGAGGCCCAGGAGCTCATCGACCACATGACGATGAAGTTCCGCATGGTCAAGTTCGCCCGCATCCCCTCCTACAACCAGATCTTCTCCGGCGACCCCACCTGGGCCACCTTGGAGGTGGGCGGCATCGGCATGGACGGCCGCAGCATGGTCACCAAGACCGACTTCCGCTTCCTCCACACCCTGGAGAACATGGGCCCCTCCCCGGAACCCAACCTGACGGTGCTCTACTCCTCCCAGCTGGGCGAGAACTTCAAGCGGTACGCCTCCAAGATCTCCGTCAACACCAGTTCCATCCAGTACGAGAACGACGATGTGATGAAGCCGGTGTGGGGCGACGACTACTCCATCTGCTGCTGCGTCTCCGCCACCCAGACGGGCAAGGAAATCCCGGTCTTCGGCGCCCGGGCCCACCTGGGGAAGACCCTGCTCGATGCCGTCAACGGCGGCTTCGACGAGAAGCACCGCATCCAGGTGGGACCCAAGACCGCGCCCATCACCAGCGAGTACCTGGACTACGAAGAAGTCAAGGAAAAGTACGAGTTCTGGCTGGACTGGCTGGCGGACATCTACGTCAACGTGCTGAACCTCATCCACTATATGCACGACAAGTATTATTACGAGGCCAGCCAGATGGCCCTCATTGACACCGACGTGCGCCGCACCTTCGCCACCGGCATCGCCGGGTTCTCCCACGTCATCGACTCCCTCAGCGCCATCAAGTACGCCAGGGTCAAGGTCATTCGGGACGAGGACGGCATCTCCAAGGACTTCGAGATCGAGGGCGACTTCCCCAAGTACGGCAACGACGACGACCGGGCTGACGAGATCGGTATCTGGGTGCTGAAAACCTTCCTGGAGAAGATCAAGCGCCGCCACACCTACCGGGACAGCGAACCCACCACCTCCATCCTGACCATCACCTCCAACGTGGTCTACGGTGAGGCCACCGGGGCCATGCCCAACGGCCGCGCCGCCTACACCCCCTTCGCCCCCGGCGCTTCGCCCTCCTACGGCGCGGAGGAGAACGGACTGCTGGCCTCCCTGAACAGCGTGGCCAAAATCCCCTATCACTGGTCGCTGGACGGCATTTCCAACACCCAGACCATCAACCCCGACGCCCTGGGCCACTCCGCTCTGGAGCGTACCGTCAACCTGGTGCAGGTGCTGGACGGCTACTTTGACCAGGGGGCGCACCACCTGAACGTCAACGTCTTCGGCAAGGAGAAGCTGCTGGACGCCATGGAGCACCCGGAGAAGGAGGAGTACGCAAACTTCACCATCCGCGTCTCCGGCTACGCCGTCAAGTTCATCGACCTGACCCGGAAGCAGCAGCTGGATGTCATCGCCCGGACCTGCCACGGCACTTTGTAAGGTATTTCGAGTATCCCACTCACGTTGTTTTTGTACAGAATCTCTTTAAGTTTATGATCTGCGTTTCGGGAATTGACCACCCCTCTTGCCGCCCCTGAAAGGGGAGGGGGACCATGCGAAGCATGGTGGAGGGGTTTTCGCCCAAAATCACCGACACGGCTCATTCAACGGGATACCCACCAACCCAAAACCACCGCAGAGGCGCGTTTCGCGCCTCTGCGCCTATCTATTTTCGAGAGGAATCCTTTCTATGTTGATCGACCCACAAACCATCGGTCATGTTCACTCGTTAGAATCCTTTGGCCTGGTAGACGGCCCCGGCGTGCGCTTTGTGGTCTTTTTGCAGGGCTGCCGGATGCGGTGCCAGTACTGCCACAACCCGGAGACCTGGGCCATGAATGGCGGCACCGAGTGGACGGCGCAGGAGCTGTTCCAGCGGGTGTGGCGCTACCGGAACTACTGGGGCAAGCAGGGCGGCGTCACCGTCAGCGGCGGGGAGCCGCTGTTACAGCTGGACTTTCTCACCGCGTTTTTCACCCTGGCGAAGGAGAAGGGGGTCCACACCGTACTGGACACCGCCGGGAACCCCTTCACCCGGGAGGAACCATTTTTCAGCCGCTTCCGGCAGCTGATGGAGGTCACAGACCTGGTCATGCTGGACCTGAAACACACCGACCCCACTGCCCACAAGTCTCTGACCGGCTGGGACAACGGCAACATTCTGGACATGGCCCGGTATCTCGACCGCATCGGCAAGCCCATGTGGGTGCGCCGGGTGCTGGTGCCTGGCCTGACTGACGACCCGGCGGAGCTGACCCGGCTCAAAGCCTTCCTCGACAGCCTGCACAACGTGGAACGGGTGGAGATTTTGCCTTACCACACGCTGGGGACCTTTAAGTGGGACAAGCTGGGCATCCCCTGCCCTCTGGAGGGCGTTCCCACCCCCACCGGGGAGCAGGTGAACCAGGCGGAGAAAATCCTGGGGATTCAAAAAGAATGACGCCATCGGGACTTCACTTTGAACACAAAAAACACCCCCATCCGCCGCGGATGGGGGTCATTTCATGTTCAGGGGTGTACTTAAAACACCATTTCCTGTCCGTAACAGGAGGCGGGCAGCACCCCGCTCAGTTCGGTGAGCACCTGGTTGTAGTTCCGGGCGGGGTCGAAGATGCCCGCGTCCCGAAGGAGGCTGCACTGGGACGGGGGACACAGGGGCAGGGACAGGGTGACCGCCGTGCCCTTCTCGGCGGGGGCCAGCAGCAGCGTCCCGCCGAAGAAGCGGGCGATCTGGCGGCAGATGGGCAGCCCCAGCCCGAAGCCCTCTTGGGGGTCATTGGTGAGCGGCCGGTCCGCCTCCGGCGCGAAGATGCGCGCCAGCTTCTCCGGAGAAATGCCCCCGGCGCTGTCCTCCAGGGTCAGCACCGCCCGGTCCCCCTGGACCCGCAGGGTCAGCACCAGCTCCCCCTTTTGGGTCAGGGCGTTGGAGGTCAGGTTGTAGAGCAGCCTGCGCAGCAGGTATTCGTTGGCCCATACCATCACGTCGGCCGTCTCCTCCCGGTAGACGAAGCGGCAGTCGATCTGCCGGAGCAGGTAGTCCAGCAGGTGTTCCAGCTCCCGGCACAGCTCCGCCAGGTCCAGGGGGCCGGAGGGGTAGAGGATGGCCAGGTCGCTGTCGCTCTGGCAGTAAAAATCCAGATTGTCCACCAGCCGGAGCAGCTTATGCTGGCTGTGGTTCAGGTAGGCGATCCACTTTTCGTTGCGGTGCTGTTCTGTCTCCACCAGGGCGGTTTGCAGCGTCTCGATGGAGGCGTTCAGTGGCCCCAGCAGCTGCCGCAGCTGACCAGCCAGCTCCCGCACCCGCTGGGGGGAGAGGCCGCCGTCTCCCGCCCGCTGGAACAGGTAGAGGGTGCCGCTGACCCCCGCTGCCCGGCTGTGAACCGCCCAGCGCTCTCCGCCCAGCGTCAGCTCCGCCGAAGCGCCGCCCCCGTCGGGCAGCGCGACCGAAAGGGGTCCCCCCTCCGCCAGTGGAAGGGCGCAGGCGCGAAAGAGGGCCTGGGCCGCCGGATTGCAGTATTTGATTTTTTTGTTTTTCACCAGCAGCACCGGTTGGGAAACGCCGTCAAAATAGGCGCGCCCGGACATGGTAAATTCGCCCATACCTCTCTCCATCCTACCTGCAAATCACTTTGTAAAGCCAGACCGACTCCGACCGCTTGAACAAATCCTTTGTAGCTTGCCCTAAAAGGCGTCTGTCGCTTCCTTTTTAACCAGTATACCAAAACATGGCGCGGCAAACAAGAATTTTGTCGAAAAGTGTTGATGCAATTTTGTGAAAAAAATAACAATGTCCCTCTTCCCATTTCCCGCCGACTGCGTTATAATGGAATGGACGACAACGCACCGGAACGGCTGCCCCAGTATCCTATGACGGGACGGCTCCACCGGTCACCGCGAAAACAGGACATTACCATCAGCAGGAGGTTTCTCTTATGGACTATCAGGCACTTTATCAGAGCAAGCTGACCACGGCGGACGAGGCGGTCAAGTGCGTCCGCAGCGGCGACTGGGTGGACTACGGCTGGACGGTCACCACCCCCGTGGCGCTGGACAAGGCCATGGCCAAACGCATGGACCAGCTGGAGGACATCAACTTCCGGGGCGGCATCCTCATGTGGGAGCCGGAAATTTTCAAAATCGACGACCCCGCCAGCCGCCTGACCTGGAACAGCTGGCACATGGGCGGCGTGGAGCGCAAGGCGGTCAACCGGGGCTTCGCCTTCTACGCCCCCATCCGCTACTCCGAGCTGCCCCGATACAACCGGGAGCTGGACTGCCCCAGCCGGGTGGCCATGTTCCAGGTGTCCCCCATGGACAAGCACGGCTATTTCAGCTTCGGCCCCAGCGCGTCCCACATGGCGGCGGTCTGCGAGCGGGCGGAGGTCATCATCGTGGAGGTCAACCAGAATATGCCCCGCTGCCTGGGCGGGTTCCAGGAGGGTATCCACATCTCCCAGGTCAGCATGGTCGTCGAGGGGGACAACCCGCCCATCGCTGAGATGGGCGCAGCAGCCGCCACTCCCGTGGACGAGGCCGTGGCGAAACTCATCGTCAATGAGATCCCCGACGGGGCCTGCCTCCAGTTGGGCATCGGCGGTATGCCCAACGCCGTGGGTTCCCTCATTGCCCAGTCCGACCTGAAAGATCTGGGCGTCCATACCGAGATGTATGTGGACGGCTTTGTGGACATCGCCAAGGCCGGAAAAATCACCGGCGCACGGAAGCCCATCGACAAGGGCCGCCAGGTCTACGCCTTCGGCGCGGGCACCAAAAAGCTCTATGACTACCTGGACAACAACCCCGCCTGTATGTCCGCCCCGGTGGACTACACCAACGACGTGCGCACCATTTCCTCCATCGACAACTTCATCAGCATCAACAACGCCGTGGACATCGACCTCTACGGCCAGGTGAACGCCGAGTCCGCCGGCATCAAGCCCATCTCCGGCGCAGGCGGGCAGCTGGACTTCGTGCTGGGCGCGTACCTCTCCAAGGGGGGCAAGAGCTTCATCTGCATGTCCTCCACCTTCAAGAGCCGGGACGGGGTGCTGCACAGCCGCATCAAGCCCACTCTGGACAACGGCTCCATCGTCACCGACACCCGCGCCAACACCATGTATGTGGTCACGGAGTACGGCTTGGTCAATTTGAAGGGACTGTCCTCCTGGCAGCGGGCCGAGGCGCTGATCTCCATCGCCCACCCGGATTTCCGGGACGAGCTGATTGCCAGCGCGGAGAAAATGCACATCTGGAAGCGCAGCAACCGCCGCTGACATTGAATCAACGTTTTTTAGGGGACGCGCCCGGCGCGTCCCCTTTTTTGCGGACTGTAAATACATAAAGCCGTGAAACCCCTCCGCCGTCAAGCGGCACTTCCGCTTCGCTCCCTGCCCTTTCAGGGGAGGCAAGAGGGATAGATGGTTACGGAACACCCGTTTTCGAGGCAAACATCTGCTTTGTTGACGGGAAATACACAACCGTCAATGTACATTTCCCGTCAAAGCGGCAGTTGACAGTTTATTTGTTATGATATATAATACGAATATAAATGCGACAGGCTGTGACGAAGAACAGTAGGCGTTTTCCAGCGGCAAAGAGAGGGGCTGGACGGTGCGAGGCCCTCCAACGGGACGCCGAACCCACTTCCGAGCCACGCGGCGCAGGGGCACACCGCCCGGAAGCCGCGCCGGGCGCGCCCGTTACAGCGCGAGGGTAGTTTTTTCTACTCGTTGAGGCCCCTCACCGCGAGGCGGGGGCAAACGCAAGGTGGTACCGCGGGACATTCGCTCCCGTCCTTCGAGGACGGCAGAGGATGTCCTATTTTGTTACCCCAAAACCCCGTATTTCCGGGGACCAGAGGAAAGGATGAACGAGAAATGGCGAAAAACAAGAAACAGGTGAAGGCGATCACCTCCATGAGCGAGGACTTCGCCCAGTGGTATACGGACATCTGCCTGAAGGCGGAGCTGGTGGACTACGCCAGCGTCAAGGGCTTCATGATCCTGCGGCCCTACGGCTACGCCATCTGGGAGAACATGACCAGCATCCTGGACGGGATGTTCAAGAAAACCGGCCACCAGAACGTGGCCATGCCGGTACTCATCCCCGAAAGTCTGCTGAAAAAAGAGGGCGAGCTGGTGGAGGGCTTCGCGCCGGAGGCGGCCTGGGTCACCATGGGCGGCAGCGACCAGCTGGAGGAGCGGATGGCCATTCGACCCACCTCCGAGACCATGTTCTGCGACCACTGGGCGCACACCCTCCACTCCTGGCGGGAGCTGCCCATGCTGTATAACCAGTGGTGCAGCGTGGTGCGCTGGGAGAAGAGCACCCGCCCCTTCCTGCGCTCCCGTGAGTTCTGGTGGCAGGAGGGCCACACCCTCCACGAGACCGCCGCCGAAGCCGAGGCAGAGACCGAGCAGCAGCTGAACTGCTACGCCGACTTCTGCCGGGACGCCCTGGCTATGCCGGTGCTGAAAGGCCGCAAGACCGACAAGGAGAAGTTCGCCGGGGCCGAGGCCACCTACACCATCGAGGCTATGATGAAGGACGGCAAGGCCCTCCAGTCCGGCACCAGCCACTACTTTGGGGACAAGTTCTCCCGGGCCTATGACGTGACCTTCGCCGGGCGGGACAACACCCTGCAATACCCCTACCAGACCTCCTGGGGCGCGTCCACCCGGCTCATCGGCGCGGTCATCATGACCCACGGCGACGACAACGGCCTGGTGCTGCCCCCCGCCGTCGCCCCCATCCAGGTGGTGGTCATCCCTGTGGCCCAACACAAGGAGGGCGTGCTGGACGCCGCCTATGCCCTGGAGAGCCGCATCAAGGCTCTGGGCCTGCGGGTGAAAACCGACGACTCCGACCAGTCCAACGGCTGGAAGTACGCCGAGTACGAGATGAAAGGCGTCCCCCTGCGGGTGGAGATCGGCCCCAAGGACATGGAGAAGAACCAGTGCGTCATCGCCCGGCGGGACACCGGCGAGAAATACTTCGTCCCCCTGGAGCAGTTGGAGGAGAAGGTGCAGGCCCTGCTCACCGAGGTCCACGACAACCTGTACGAATCCGCCAAGCAGCGGCTGGAGGAGAACACCTTCGCCTTCACCAAGGTGGAGGACGTGAAAGCCGCCATGGAGAAGCACACCTGCTTTGCCAAGACCATGTGGTGCGGCGATGAAGCCTGCGAGATTGCCATGAAGGAGCTGGCGGGCGTGTCCAGCCGTTGTATGCCCTTCGAGCAGGAGAATTTGGGGGAGGTCTGCCCCGTCTGCGGCAAACCCGCCAAGAAGATGGTGGTCTGGGGCGT
>JAJQAS010000262.1 GCA_021203685.1 Clostridiales bacterium
CCGTTGGGGTTGGGCGGGTTGCCCCTGCCGCCATCGTTCCCCGCGCCGTTGCTGCCCTGGTTGAAGGGCAAAAACCAGGTGTCCTTCCCCGCCAGCTTGGTCGTCATCCACACGTCGGTGTGGTCCACGCAGAAGTAGGCCAGAATCCGCCGGTTGAACTGAAAGCAGATCTCCCTGGGGTCCCGGTCATACATCCACTGGCGGCGGGCGTCGTCCGCAGTTTGCCCGGTGTATTGGTTTTTCAGCTCAAAGGCGAAAATGGGGATGCCGTTCAGCACCAGCACCATGTCCACCGAGTTGTTGTTGTCGGCGGAGTAGTGCCACTGGCGGTACACCTCGGTCACGTTGGCGGCGTACTGGGCGGCGGCGGTGGGGTTCAGACTGGATTCCGGCCGGAAGTAGCAGACCCGAAAGGGGATGCCCCGGTGCTTGAAGCCGTGGCGCAGGACGGCCACCAGCCCCATGCTGTCACAGGCGGCGTCCAGCGCCTGGCAAAACTTGAGCGCCGGGTCCGTCTTGTTTTGGTTGACGAACCGCGCCCACGCCCTGGGCTGGGTGCGCTGCACAAAGCCGATGAGGGTATTTACATACAGGCCCAGCTTGGGGTCGTAGGTGTCCGCGCCGCGGGTGTAGCCGCCGGAGGGGGACAGGAAGGAGGCTTCGATGTCGGATTCAAAACGTTTTTCGGTGGTAAGCATATCATTTTCCCCTTTATTGTTTTTTCTCTCTCCTCCGTTTGTATTCTTCTAATTCCGCTTGTTCTTGGATACGTATCTGCTCCATGACTTCCCCATATTGAGCATCAGAGATGTGAGCTTCATCCAAAAATGCGTCAGCTTGCTTTTTCCAGTATTTTGAGCGTATTTGCCGCAGTTCATAGTCCTCTATACGTTCTATTTCTTCATTATTTAGAATCGGCTTAAACTGTTCTTCTTCCGTCAGATATGGTTTCATACTGTCTCCTTCTTTCCAGTTACATATTCATAAATTAACGCTTTTTTGTAGCTTTCCAGTTCCGATAGAAGCTGTTCTTTCTGGGCCACGAGAGCATCAATTCTAACACACTTTTCGTTCAAATAGCTTGCAATTTCCAACTGTTCCTCCATTGGAGGGATAGGAATGGAGTAGTTGATGATTGTAGAAATATTAACGTGGGGTGATGTACTTCCGATGGTATCAAATGCGCCCTGCAAATAGACGTTTTTTGAATTTAGTGCATACATCACAAATTCTGGATGAACCATATTTCGATTGCATCGAAATTGCATCATACGCTGGCCAAGACAATATTTCCCACTTACGGGAATTAAACACGCAAGCCCCCAACGCTCCCCCTCACGACCATAAACAATGTCATTTTTATCAAGCGTCAGGCGGCGGGTTCTGTTTTGGTATTCCACTTCATCAAGCCGATACATATTCTCATCTGGACGAAGAAACCCAAGGTCCTCATCTGCCGTTCGCACCACATAATAAGGCCCATCTGCACAATAATTGGGAGTTTCATGGGGACAATCCACAATAATGTCTGTGAGATATTTTAACCGAGTAATTTTCCAATTTATAGGAATTTGACCGATTAGTTTTATCCCACTCTCCTTCATCGGCCTGTCCCCACGCACGCCCTTTGTGACCGCCTGGGTGATGACCGCTTGTTTCAGGTGCTTGTATTCCTCAATGGAGGTGCGGGTCTTTTCAACGGTAGCGTCAATTTGGGCACATATAGCATCAAGAGAGGCTGCAATCATTTCTTGCTCGTTTATAGACGGAATGGGGATGAAAATATTCTTCATATCCTGCCAATTCGTTGTCCAGAGGTCATCAACAATTCCGTGCCCCCACTTGTAAAATTCATCTGCAAACATGGTCGTGTGAAAAAGCCAGTCATAATATCTGGGGTTCATATCTTTCCTTGGTTTCAGAATTGTGTTTATCAAGGAAACTGAACCGTCATAAGCAGAAATCCCACACGACCCTCGACGGTCGGAACGGCTGTTGATTGCAAAATCACCTTTGCAAACAAGTTTTCTATCATCGTGTGCATCCGTTTTAGCCGCAGTGCTTAATTGTGGTACAATGCCTTTCATTGTGACTGACAAGGGCGGATATTCTGCATCACTCACTTTTATTCTACGTTCCGTGTATATTTCACCTATTCGTCCGAGTTTCCAATCCTCCGGAATCTCCCCGATCCATTCCACGCCGCTGTCCTTCATCGCTCTCCCCATGCTCATCCCTCCTCCGGAAACAGCTCACTGAGGGAGGCGGAGATCTCCGTCTCCAGCCCCCGGATGCGCCGGGCGATGGCCTCCACCGGCTCCGGCGGCTGATACTCGTAAAAGTACCGGGTCATGGGGATCTCATAGCCCACCTTGGTCTTTTTGTAGTCGATCCAGGCGTCCGGGGCGTAGGGCAGCACCTCCCGCTCAAAGTAGCGGTCGATGTCCTGGGTCAGCGGCACGTTTTCCGTGTCCCGCAGGGCGGAATCCGCCACGGGCTTGCCCTTTTTGCGGACGATTTCGCCGTTTTCGTCCCGCAGGGGCCGCTCCACGGTGATTTTGTTGTAGCCGAATTCCACGGAGTCGAAAATTTTGCTGTGGCAGTAGACGCCGGGCTTTTCGCCGTAGACGGCGTCGTCCCGGAACTCGCCGTAAGCCTGCACGATCAGCTCCCGGCAGTGGTCGGAGATGTCGTTGCGCTTGTTGCCGATGGATTTCCGCCGCTGCTGGTAGCAGTGGGAGGCGTCGATGAGCTGCACCTTGCCCGCCCGGTAGGTGGGCTTGTCCTTGCTGCAAATCCAGATGTAGGTGGAGATGCCGGTGTTCATAAACTGGTCGGTGGAGAGCTGGATGATGGCGTCCAGCCAGTCGTTCTCCAGGATGTACTGCCGGATGTTGCTGGGGCCGCTGCCCGCGTCGCCGGAGAACAGGGGGGAGCCGTTCTGGATGATGGCCATTTTGCCGTCTGGGGCCAGTTTCGCCAGCCCGTTCAGCACAAAGAGCTGCTGTCCGTCGGAGATTTTCGGCAGACCCGGCGCAAAGCGGCCCTGTTCGCCCTTCTTCGACTCGGCCTCCACCGCCTTGCGCTCCCGCTTCCAGTCGATGCCGAAGGGCGGGTTGGAGATGCAATAACGGAAGGTGTAGCCGGGGAACTGGTCCTCGGAGAGGGTGTCGCCAAACCGCATATTGTTGGGGTCACCGCCCCGGATCATCATGTCCGCCTTGGCGATGGCGAAGGTGGAGGGGTTGAACTCCTGCCCGAAGCAGGTGACCTCGATGTCGCTGTTCAGGGCGTGGATGCGCTCCTCCATGCAGGAGAGCATCTGGGAGGTGCCCATCGCCATGTCGTAGACGGTGATGTTGGCAGCGCTGGTCAGGTCCGCGTCGGAGAGCAGCAGGTCGGTCATCAGGTAGATGATGTCCCGGCTGGTGAAGTGGGCTCCGGCCTCCTCCCCGAAGGACTCGGAGAACCGGCGCACCAGGTCCTCGAAGATGTAACCGCAGTCCACCGCGCTGATGCGGTCCGGGCCGAGGTAGCCCTTGGGGGAGTTGAACTCCTTGATGACCAGGTAGAGGGTGTTGCTCTCCACCATGCGGCGGATGATGTTGTCGAAGTCGAATTTGGCCAGCACGTCCTGCACGTTGGCGGAGAACCCCGCCAGGTAGTCCCGGAAGTTGGCCTCGATGTTGTCAGGGTCGGCCAGCAGGGAGTCGAAGGTGAATTTGCTGATGTTGTAGAACTGGTAGCCGGAGGCGCGGGTCAGAAAGCCGTCGATGACCGCCAGCTGTTTCACTTTTGCGTACTGCTCCTGCACCGCCTGGTGGGTGGGTAGCAGGCAGTCGTGGAACCGTTTCACCACGGTCATGGGCAGGATGACCAGGCCGTATTCGTGGGGCTTGAAGGGGCCGCGGAGCATATCCGCCACGTTCCAGATCATGGTCGCTTTTTCTGCGATGTTGGTTCCAGTCCTGTCGATTTGTTCGTTCTCCATGAGCGTCCTCTTTTCTGTTTGTCACGTCGTTCACGGGAGGGAAATTTCCCCTGTTTCGGTTCTTTATGGTATTATAGCAGGGATTGGGGGGTTACTCAAGGTTTTTTG
>JAJQAS010000065.1 GCA_021203685.1 Clostridiales bacterium
TGACCTATCGGGTCTTTGATTATAACCGGGTGGGAGCGGACGGAATGCCCCGGAAACTCCACGTGGATCAGGCGGTAGAGGTCACCCACTGTCAGCCGCCCCGCACCGGCTACAACTTCGGTGGACATCTGGCCCGCAGCGCCTACTTCACCGTCGATGTGGTGCAGGCCCCCTATGCGGGGGACTGTGACGACGAATCCTTCACGTCCCTCCTGGTGTTGGAGGGAGAAGGCGAGGTACAGTGCGGGAAAGAGATCATGCCCTGCCGGAAAGGGGACAGCCTGTTTCTGCCTGCCGACAGCGGGGAATTTTCCATCACCGGAACGATCAGCGCCTTAATGACACGAGTGGGGACGATATAGCTCCCTATCACACAGGAAACCCACGCACACGACTACAGGAGAAAACCATGCTGCCAGATTATGAGACAGAAACAGACCGGGTCCACCGGCACCTGAAAGAGGACTTGACCAGAACAGAGCGGCTGCGGAACTGGTGGTGGTATCACCGGTTTTACCTGCTGCTGGCCCTGTTGGTGTTGCTGCTGCTGGGTTACTTCGCCTGGCAGGACGCGGGGGTGGACGACCCGGACTACCATGTGGCCTGGGTGGGCGTCACCCAGCTGACCGACGAGGAGGCGGACACCCTGACCCAGCGGCTGGCAGCCTTCGGCGAGGACGTGAACGGCGACGGCCAGGTGGTGGTGCAGCTCCACCAGTATTGTATTGACCTCTCCTCCAACGGAGAGGGACAGTCCGGCCAGGAGGTTCTGGCGGCTTACAACGGACTGGAAACGGATTTCTCCGTCTACCAGAGCGGGATCTTTCTGCTGGAGGACCCGGAGAGCTTTCAGGCCACCTACGGAGCGCTTTGCCGCCTGGACGGGACGCTGCCGGAGGACGATGAGAGCGCCGAAACGCTGACAGTGGCCTGGGAGGACATTTCCACCTTAGGAGCATTGCCTGTGGACTGCGACTGCTACCTGGGATTCCGGGGCGTCTGGGACGATTCCGGCACCGGGGAGGCCCGGCTGGAGGATGACTGGGCGTTGTGGTGCAATATTTTGAACAGCGTGGAATAAAGAGGGGAGGTGAAACAGCAGACAAACGTGTTATTTCAATCTTACAAAGGGAAAGAAGGTAAAAACGCATGAAAAAACAGCGAACAAAACGCCTTGCCGCCCTGGTGCTGGCCCTGGCAATGACCCTGTCCACCTTGTCCCTGCCTGTTTACGCGGCGGACATCTCTGGGGCTGTCTCCGACGCCGCTGACACGCTCCCCACAGCAGAAACAGAGGAGGCGGAAATCCCATCGGCAGAGAACGCAGAAGCCGACGACGAATCTGATGGGGATGAATCCGGCGAAGCCGCAGCGGACGCAGACGCAGCCGCCAGCGAAAGCGCGGAAGCCGCCGACGGTGAGACTGCCGGGGCGGAGCAAATCGTCACCGCTGCGGAGACACTGACCCCTCCCGCCACGGACAAGGTCGGTCTGGAGGAGGAATCCGGCTGGTACTACGGCAGCGGCTGGGAGTGGCAGTACTCCGGCGCGGACAACTCCTCCGTCACCCAGGAAAACGGCATGGTCAAGGCCACAGTGGATTTCAGCGCCGATTCCGGGTATAGCTACAGCAAGATGGCTATTTCCTATTACAGCGACGGTGGCGTCTCCCTGGAAGGCGTCAATCAGGTAACGCTGGACTTTTACTATGACGAGGCCAATATGACTTCCGGCAGCTTCCAGATGACCTTTTACTCTGACGTGCTGCAAATCGGCGAGACTGCTGTGGATATGAGCGCGGCAGAAACCGTGGAGGACACGCTGAAAAAGGTAACTGTTACCCTGACCGGCGACAGTGCCTCCGGTTCTGTCAACGGCATCACCTTCTGCCTGATTGGTGTGAACACCGACTATCAGGGCGACTTGTGGCTGGACAATATTCAGTTCTCTCAGGCCGATACGGAGGAGGACGACGGATATGTGGATGCTACGGAAACGGCGGACACCCAAACCAGTCTCTCCGGCAGTTCTTCTGCGCTGACAGTCAACGGCACCTCCTATGCCTACGCCACTGAGGTGCAGCTGGCCGACCCCGATGCGGACGACTCCGTTTTGGCCCTGTACCAGTACCTGAAAGCAGTGGGCGAATCTGATTCTGCCCTCTACGGCCATATGGAGGACAGCGTCCTCAAGGCCGGTTCCAGCAGCCTGTCCTACTCGGACACCCAGGACCTGACCGGTTCCCTCTCCGCCATCGATGGCTATGACTGCGGCGACCTGTTTGCCGGTTTCGCCGCCAAGTACAACGCCCGTCACCCCGACGAGGAGCAGCTGCCAGAGACCACCGAGGGCAATATCAAGGCCGCTGCGCTGCTGTCCAACGAATCCATCGAGAACGGCGCGATTATGACACTCTCCTGTCATATGCCCAACTTTGCCTACGCCACGGAGACAGACCCCGATGCAGAAAAGACCTATGACCGCTACGACTACAGCGCGGCAGACTCCTACACGCTGACGGGCGATACGATGAACGAGCTTCTGCCCGGCGGTGCGTACAACACCCAGTTTACCGCCTTCCTGGACCTGGTGGCAGAGTACGCCCAGCAGGTGGACGGCGCGATCCTGTTCCGTCCCTTCCATGAGAACACAGGCAGCTGGTTCTGGTGGGGCAAGGCTTTCTGCGATGCGGAGACCTATAAGAGCGTGTACAAGTACACCGTGGAATACCTGCGGGACGAAAAGGGGGTACATAATCTTCTATATGTCTATGGCCCCGGCTCGGAGGCCGCCACTGTAGAGGAATACGGCGAGCGCTACCCCGGCGATGCGTATGTGGACATCGTGGGCTTCGACTCTTATGACGACCAGGCCACGGACGGCGACAGCTACACCTTCCAGAAGAACTTTGAGGCCGTTGTAGCGGTGACAGACCAGTTTGCCAAGGAACACAATAAGCTCTTTGCCGTCACAGAGACCGGTATCAGCAACAGTGCGATGAAAAAGACCGGAAACGAGCGCTTGGAGTGGTTCACAGAGATCCTGGACATCATCACCAAGGACGATTACGACTGTGTCTATTACATGGTTTGGTCCAACTACTCCTCCAACGGCAACTATTATTCCCCCTTCGCCGTTTCGGTCAATGAGGACGGCACACTTCACGGCCACGAATTGATGGACCCCTTCATCCGCTTTTATAACAACGCCAAAAGTATTTTTGCCGCAGACCAGCAGGCAGTGCTCTGTAGTGAAACGCAGCCCGCCACTCCTACTGTCAGCGGCTGGGACATCACCGGCTACTTTACCGCGCCTGTCGCCGGAACCCGTATTCTGGAAGCGACCACCGTCACCGCTCGGGTGAGCCAGGCGGACACGGATGCCGTAATCACAGTTTCCAACGGGACTAACGTGATTGTCCTGGACACCACTGTAGACGGGAAAACGGTCTCTGCCGAACTGACAGCAGAGGTACTCGCACAGTTGGGGGAGACAGCCAGCGGCACCATTGGTCTTTGCGTGGGCGAGGAGCAGCTGGCGGAGATCAGCGTGATTTTCAACATCGAGGAAACCGAAGCCGACCCCTATCTGGTGGATGACTTTGAGTCCTACTACGGGGTGGATTCCTTGCTGACCAGCACCTGGGCCACCAACAAAGCCTCCGGCAGCACCATCTCCATGACCCTGACCGACGCGACTGGGGAAGCGCAGGAGGGCTACGGCCTGAACTTCACCTATTCCGAAACCAGCGGCGGCTGGGCCGGGGCTACCATTAGCAAAGAAGTGGACTGGTCGGACTGCAACGCCCTCCAGTTCTGGACCATCCCCGATGCCAACCAGCAGAAGGTAGTTATTCAAATCCAAGCCAACGACACTTGCTATGAGGCGTATCTGAATCTCTATGAGGATTATGCGGCTCTGGCAGGACAACCCACGTTGGTAACCATCCCCTTCACTGAATTTTGCCAGCGAGACACCGAGGGCAATCCCACAGGTGGGCTGGTAAACGACTGTTCCAGCGTGACTTCCTTCGGTCTGTGGGTCAACGCCATCGACAACGAGTATTTTGACGGCGACA
>JAJQAS010000015.1 GCA_021203685.1 Clostridiales bacterium
TATACCCACGCGCCGGGGCGGGAGGTTTCGGTCTACGACTACTCCCAGATCATCTTCTCCGCCGTGTTCGGCTACTTCCTGTTCCAGGACATCCCGGACGGCTGGAGCTTCCTGGGCTACGTCCTCATCATCGGGGCGGCGGTGGCCATCTTCTTCTATAACAACCGCGACCTGAAAGGCCGCGAGGCGTAACTTGCAGAACAGGAACAGATTATGAAGGATTATTTTACCCCGCAGCTCACCCCCAGCCAGCTGACCGGCCGGAACGTGCTGGCCCTGGCCCACATGGGGGACACCGTCTATGAGATCCTCTGCCGGGGCTGGCTGTGCAGCCGGGAGGAGACCATCGGCAACCTCCACCGGGCCACGGTGGACATGGTGAAGGCCCCCGCCCAGGCCGCCAGCGTGAAAAAGCTGCTGCCCCATCTCACCGACGAGGAACAGGCGGTCTACCGCCGGGGGCGGAACGCCAACGTCCACCAGATCCCCAAAAACGCCAGCCGGGGGGAGTACGCCCAGGCCACCGGCCTGGAGGCCCTGTTCGGCTGGCTGTACCTCCAGGGGGACAAAGACCGGCTGAACCGGCTGTTCGCCGTCATCGTGGACGAAACGGACGAAGAGGAGTGAGAACTTATGCCGCTTGATGCCGCCACCCTGACCGGCGTGGTCAGTGAACTGCGCCCGGTGCTGGAAGGGGCCAAACTGGACAAAATTTTTCAGCCCGCCAAGGACGAGCTGCTCTTTCAGCTGCGCACCCGGCAGGGCAACTGCCGCCTGCTCATCACCGCCAACCCCGCCCATCCCCGGCTCCAGCTCACCGAGAGCCGCCGGGAGAACCCCGCCGCGCCCCCCATGTTTTGTATGCTTCTGCGCAAGCACCTGACCGGCGGGCGCATCGTCGCCATCACCCAGCCGCCCATGGAGCGGCTGGTGGACCTGACCATGGAGGCGCTGAACGAGCTGGGGGACCGGGTGGAGCTGCACCTGATTTTGGAGGCCATGGGCCGCCGCTCCAACCTGATTCTGACGGCGGAGGACGGGCGGGTCATCGACTGTATCCACCGCATCGACCCGGAGATGTCCGAGCGGCCGGTGCTGCCCGGCCTGTATTACCGCCTGCCGCCGGTGCGGGGGGACCGGGTGAACCCGCTGGAGCTGACCCGGGAGGAACTGGAGACGCTGTTCCTCCAGGCCCCGCCCGAGCGCAAGCTCACCGACTGGATGCTGGACCACTTCGCGGGCTTTTCGCCGCTGCTGTGCCGGGAGCTGGTGTGCCAGTCCACCGACGGGGTGGACACACGGGTCTGTCAGCTGTCCCTCTGCGCCCAGGGAGGCTTTTTGGATACGTTCTGGCAGATGCTGGAGAACATCCGTCAGGAGCGGCTCATCCCCTGCGCCCTGTATCAGGGAGGCAAGCCCAAGGACTTTTCCTGCCTGCGCATTTACCAGTACGGTCTGTCCATGGAGTGCCGCCAGTACCCCAGCTTCTCCCAGATGCTGGACGAGTTCTACGCCGACCAGGAGCGGACCGAGCGGGTGCGGGCCAGAGGGCAGGAACTTATCAAAACGCTCACCAACGCCCGGAACCGAGCCGCCCGAAAAATCGCCAACCAGGAGCGGGAGCGTGCCGCCGCCGCTGACCGGGACAAGTACCGGGTCTACGGCGACCTCATCACCTCCAACCTGTATCAGATGGAAAAGGGCATGGACAGGCTGGTCTGCGAGAACTACTATGACCCGGACTATGCCACCGTCACCGTCCCCCTCGACCCGCTGCTGACCCCCCAGCAAAACGCCGCCCGGTACTACAAAAAGTACACCAAGGCCAAGACCGCCGACCAGATGCTGTCCCAGCAGCTGGACAAGGGCCGGAAGGAATTGGACTATCTGGAGAGCGTGCTGGAGGCCCTGTCCCGGGCCGAAGGGGAAAAAGACCTGGCGGAAATTCGCCAGGAACTGGAGGACACCGGCTATCTCCGCAAAAAGAAGGCTGCGGGCCGCAAGGCCCCCAAACGGGTGCGCTCCGGCCCCATGGAGTTCCGCAGCACCACCGGGATGCGCATTTCCGTAGGGCGCAACAACACCCAGAACGACGCCCTGACCTGCAAACAGGCCGGACGGAACGACCTGTGGTTCCACACCCAGAAGATACACGGGGCACACGTCATCCTCTGGTGCGAGGGGGGACAGCCCGATTTGCAGTCCGTCACCGAGGCGGCGGTGCTGGCCGCCACCTACTCCCAGAGCGGGGAGGGCAGCCACGTACCGGTGGACTACACCCAGGTGCGCTACGTGAAAAAGCCCGGCGGCGCACGGCCCGGCATGGTCATCTACACCACCTATCAGACCGCCTATGTGGACCCGGACAAAAAGCTGGCCGAAAAGCTCCGTATCAAGTAATAACGAAATGAAAAACCGGCGTGTATCCCCAATCAGGATAACACGCCGGTTTTTTATGGCTGTGGAATCGTAAAATTTTATCAAAATTTATGTAAAGTTTATTTGACGAAAGTGTAAACAATTCCGCCGGGGGAGCGTCAAAGCCGCCGGTCGCCTTGACAAACAATTTTGGTTGCGATATGATTGAAACAGGTACAAGTGGGGAATCTTGACTGAGGAAGTGATGACATGGAGGACCTGAACCGCCGACTGATGAACAGCCTCCGGCTCACATACAACCTGCTGCGCAGGCGGCGCATCCAGGGCGTCCTGCTGGAGGGCAGCGGCGACCCGGACGACGGGGCGAAGCAACCGAGAACGAAAGGTGCGGCGGATATGGAAAAGAAACAACTGCTGAAAATAAAAGAGGAACGCTCCGCGCTGCTCCAGGAGATGATCATCGAGGCGGTGTGTCAGGCGGGAAAGCCGGTCAGCCAGCGGCAGCTGACAGGGCAGCTCTCTGTGTCCCCTCAGCTGCTGGCGGACGAGCTGGGCAGGCTAGAGCGGAAAGGTTATGTGTCCCGCTCCCGCAGCAAGGACAGCCTGCGGGAGCCCTGCGTCTCCCTGACCAGACAGGGCGAAGCGCGGGCCGCAGAGCTGCAGCAAATCAAAAACCGCCAGAACGCGGAGTTCTTCAAACCCCTGACCGAGGAGGAAAAGGAGACCCTGCTCACCCTGCTGGACAAGCTGAACCTGGCCGAGGAGATGGGGCTGAAGGAAAACGGCCTCTAATTAACATTGAACTTTATTGCATAAAAACAGAGGAAAACGCCTTGAAGCAGCGGTTTTCCTCTTTATTTTTCTCTTTTTGTCGGAACAACTGTGTAGGGGCGGCCCGTGGCCGCCCAGAGCAGGCAGGTGCTTTTTGCAGGCGGCCACGGGCCGCCCCTACCGATATACGGTAACACTTCCGGGTGAATCTGTTGGGGCCATTTCAACGGGATAACCGATTTATTTGCCTCTTTTGTACTTTATTTCCAGATTCCGCCGCAGCACCCCCGGCCCCCGCCAGGCGAAGGCCCGGTCTCCGTATTTTTCCCGGAAGGTTCGGTTGCTCAGCCCCTCCAGGTCCTCCGGGGTCAGGGAGGGCAGGTAGGGCTGGGCGGCGTCCTGTCCCGTCAGGTCGGTCAGGGGCGAGAGGGCAGCACCACGATTATAGGGGCAGACCTGCTGGCAGAGGTCGCACCCCCAAATCAGCGGGTGGGCAGCCAGCAGCGTCGCCTCGTCTGGGGTGAGCTGGCCCTTCTTCTGGGTCAGAGCGGAGAGGCATTTGCTCTCGTCGAAGGGCAGCTCGTTCAACGCGCCGCCGGGGCAGGCCCGGACACAGGCCCCGCAGCCGATGCAGTCCGGGGCAGGCGCGGCGGCGGAGGCCAGCGGCAGGTCGGTGAGGATGGTCCCCAAAAAGACCCAGCTGCCGTAAGGTTCCACGATGACCAGCCCGTTCCGGCCCAGAATCCCCACCCCCGCCAGCCGGGCGCACTGGCGCTCGTCCAGAGGGGAGCTGTCGGTGCCGGGGACGAACCGGTGCGCCGGGTGGAGCAGCGCCAGCTGCTTCGCCACGCCCCGGAGCCGCCGGAGCAGGCTCCGGTGGTAGTCCGCGCCACGGGCGTAGAGGGAGAGGTTGCCGGGCCGGTCCCC
>JAJQAS010000022.1 GCA_021203685.1 Clostridiales bacterium
GACGTCTTGATTCTTACACAAACTCTTGTGTCCACTTTCTTGGGTACATTTTAAAATCACCCACGGCAACACACACAGGCAGGAGAACGCCGAGAAAAACAGCACAATGACGGGGCCTTTTTCCCCTTTCAGGCCCAGCATCCGCACGAAGGTGTAGGCCGCGCCTGCGCTGACGCCCCCCAGCAGGCCCACCAGCGAGGGAAACAGGTCAATGTTTGCCAACGTGGGCTTGACGATGAACATGCTGCCGCAGAAGGCCACCGCCACCACGCCGATCTGGAAGGGGGTCAGCTTCTCCTTCAGGATGAAGTAGGAGAAGATGAGCACGAAGAAGGGGGACATTTTGTTGAGCATGGAGGCGTTGGCCAGCACCAGATGGTCCACCGCGTAGAAGTTGCAGAGGATACCCATGGTGCCGAAGATGGAGCGGCACAGGAACCAGGGCAGGTTTTTGGGCTGGAGGCGGAAGCCCTCTCCGCTGCGCCAAATCATCACCGCCGCCACCAGCATGGCGATGAAGTTACGGAAGAAGCTCTTCTCGATGCTGGGCAGGTCGCCGGACAGCCGGACGAAGATGTTCATCCAGGTGAAGCAGAACGCGGAGCAGATGATATAACAGACGGCTTTTCCTTTGCGAGACATTTCTTTTTCATCCTTTCAGTGCCAGCCGACCTCTTTGCGCGGCTGGGTATTCCTTATTGTATCACAACTTTGAGCAAATGCAACTGTTCCGCCGTTTTGCAAGTCTCATTTCACAAAATTTCATTTCCGGGCGGCGATATTTTTGTAAATCGGCGGCGCAAACCAGTTGCGCGCCCCGCCCCTTTTGTGCTATACTGGACATTGGTAACCAAAGGCGGCACCGCACAGTCCTGCGCAGGCGGGTCTTGCTGTGTCGCCAAAATTCAGAAGAATCCCGAAAAACGTCGCAGGTGTGCGGCGACCCCAACTGTACTGGAGGTACCTTCCATGCTGAACATACTTCACTCCGGCGCGTACTACTCCGGCGGGCGGTTCATCCCCGCCGCGGAGGCTTCCGCCGCCGGTCTGCCCTCCGCCGAGACCGCCAAAAAAGGCACCATGGCCTATTCCATCCTGGCCAGCCACAACACCAGCGGCGATATGTCGGACCTGAAAATCAAGTTCGACGCCATGGCCTCCCACGACATCACCTACGTGGGTATCATCCAGACCGCCAGGGCCTCCGGCCTCACGGAGTTCCCCCTGCCCTACGTGCTGACCAACTGCCACAACAGCCTCTGCGCCGTGGGCGGCACCATCAACGAGGACGACCACGTCTTCAGCCTCTCCGCCGCCCGGAAGTATGGCGGCGAGTTCGTCCCCGCCCACCAGTCCGTCATCCACTCCTATATGCGGGAGCGGTACGCGGGCGGCGGCAAAATGCTGCTGGGTTCCGACTCCCACACCCGCTACGGCGCGTTCGGCACCATGGCCATGGGCGAGGGCGGACCGGAGCTGGTCAAGCAGCTGCTGGGCAAGACCTATGACATCGCCTATCCCCGGGTGGTGGCCATCTACCTGACCGGCGCGCCCCGCCCTGGCGTGGGTCCCCAGGACGTGGCTTTGGCCCTCATCGGCGCGACCTTCACCAAGGGCATTGTGAAAAACGCCGTGATGGAGTTCTTTGGCCCCGGCGTGGCCTCTATGGCGATGGATTACCGCTGCGGCATCGACGTGATGACCACCGAGACCTCCTGCCTGTCCTCCGTCTGGTCCACCGACGAGACGGTGAAGCAGTACATGACCGCCCTGGGCCGTGGGGACGAGTTCAAAGAGCTGAACCCCGCCGACGGCGCGTATTACGACGACGTCATCGAGGTGGACCTCTCTAAGGTGGAGCCGATGATCGCGCTGCCCTTCCACCCCTCCAACGCCTACACCATCGCGGACTTCAAGGCCAACATGACCGACATCCTCCATCAGGTGGACGAGGCCACCGCCCGCCAGTTCAAGCTGAAAACACCCCCCGTCTCCCTGACTGAGAAAATTCGGGACGGCAAATTCTACGTGGACCAGGCGGTCATCGCCGGCTGCTCCGGCGGTACCTACCAGAACCTGATGCGGGTGTCCGAGATGCTGGCCGGAAAGAGCCTGGGGGACAAGGCCCTGTGGCTGAGCTGCTACCCCGGCTCCATGCCCGCCTTCCTGGCCCTGTCCAAGAACGGGGCCATCACCAACCTGCTGGCGGCGGGCGCCTCTGTCCGTTCCTGCTTCTGCGGCCCCTGCTTCGGCGCGGGAGATATCCCCGCCAACGGCGCGTTCTCCATCCGCCACTCCACCCGGAACTTCCCCAACCGGGAAGGCTCCAAGCCCGCCGACGGCCAGCTGAGCTATGTGGCCCTGATGGACGCCCGTTCCATCACCGCCACCGTCCTCAACGGCGGCGCGCTGACCGCCGCCACCGAGCTGCCCGACGTCCCCGCCGACCCCGCCTACGAGCCTTACGACTACGATGACTCCGCCTATAAGAACCGGGTCTACTTCGGCGTGGGCAAGCCCCAGCCGGAGACCAAGCTGGTCTTTGGCCCCAACATCGCCGACTGGCCGGAGCAGATCTCCCTGCCGGAGAACCTGCTGATGACCGCCGCCTCCGCCATCTACGACCCTGTCACCACCACCGACGAGCTGATCCCCTCCGGGGAAACCTCCTCCTACCGCTCCAACCCGCTGAAGCTCTCCGAGTTCGCCCTGAGCCGGAAGGACCCCGCCTATGTGGGCCGGGCCAAGGCCATCCAGGCCGTGGAGCGCAAGCGCCGGGAGGGCAACTATGACGAGGAAGTGCTCACCGCCCTGCGGGGCTGCGACCCCGCCGCCACCGGACTGGGCTCCTTCGTCATGGCGCTGAAGCCCGGCGACGGCTCCGCCCGGGAACAGGCCGCCTCCTGCCAGCGGGTGCTGGGCGGCGTGGCGAACATCGCCGCCGAGTACGCCACCAAGCGCTACCGCTCCAACGTGGTCAACTGGGGGATGCTGCCCTTTATCGCCGACGGTCTGGCGGAGCTGAACATCCAGCCCGGCGACCAGGTCTATCTCCCCGGTATCAAGGCCCTGCTGGAAGGGGACAGCGAGGAGCTGAACGCCACCCTCATCCAGAACGGCGCAGAGACCCCCATCACCCTCAAGCTGCCCGCCATGACCCGCGAGGAGCGGGACATCGTGCTGGCCGGGTGTCTCATCAACTATTACGCCGCGGAATAATCAACCGAGAAAACATTTGGGAGCGCCGGTTTTCGGTGCTCCCGTTTTGCTGGCTGGATGTTTGCGGTGAAACCTCTAAGGAAGCTCTGATTAAATGGCCTTGGATGGCTGGGCGAACAGATTTTGCGCAAATCGAGGCGTAAAATCGCAGGAATCCTTTGTGGATTTCAAGATTTTACAACGAAGAGTTGCACGAAATCTGCCGTCCAGACGCCGGGAGTTATTTAATCAGAGGTTCCCTAATACGGCTGATTCAAAGGGATGGTCAGATTCATTTTTACACGAACTGGTTGCGCTCCGGGCTATATTCGTAGTTGAGGAGGGCCAGCTTCTGCCGGATCTGCTCTTCGTCCACGCTGTTGGCCTTGCAGAACTCCGTCAGGGAGCTGTAGTTGTCCCGCAGCTGGGTGTTGAGGTAGCTCAGCAGGATCACCGGGTCGTTGGGAATGCTCATGAAAATCACCTCCCGCGCATCATATTGTGTGCGCTGTTGACGCGGCCGGTTGGTTCAACAGAACGACACATTGTCATCCTGTCTCTTATTCAGGAAATCGGCGGTTTTTTCGCTGGTTTCCTGCATTTTTTGGGCCTGCCGCGCAGATGAACCGCTGTGCGGTTTGTTCAGCAAACATTATCATAGCACAGCCCGACGGGAGATGTCGAGCCTGAATTTCCGCACGGGAACGGGGAAAGTTGTCTGCAATTGGTACCAAATTGGGTTGGGTTTTCTTTGACATAGCAATCAGGATGTGTTATACTAACAAATATATTGTTGAAAGAAAACTGAGGAAGCTGGGGGGATTGCTATGGTGACCATCCGAGACATCGCCCAGGCGTGCGGCGTGTCCATCGCCACTG
>JAJQAS010000109.1 GCA_021203685.1 Clostridiales bacterium
TGCCTCCCCTGAAAGGGGAGGTGGCGCGGCGCAAGCCGCGACGGAGGGGTTTCCCCGAAATCACCGATAAGCCCGGTTCAGAGGCGTTCCCAAAAGCGCAAAACCCCCGCCGCTCTTTCGGGCGGCGGGGGAAAATCGAAGTGAACTGTGTGTGTGCTTTGTGTGCTTACCCTACGGCGCTGACATCCGCCGGGTCGATGGTGGTGACCACGGCGTCCCCTTCCTCCACGGGGACGCTGCCGTCGGCGGGGTCGGTGCTGCTGTCAGCAGCACCGCTGTCCGCCGGGTCGGTCTCGTCCTCAGTGGGAATCGCGGTCACATACTCGCCGCTGTCCTCGTCGTACCAGTAATAGTCGCCGTACTCCTCAGTCAGCTCGTCCATCAGGGCGCGGGTCTTTTCGCAGCACTCCGGCACGGTGAAGCCGTAGCTATACACCTCAGCGGTGGCGGCGTCGGCTTCGCCCAGCAGCCGCACCAGCAGGGCCTGCTGCTCCGCGTTCAGGTCGTCATACTTCAGGTCGTTCATGGAGATGTAGTAACTCCGCTCCCCGGCCAAGGACTCCAGCTCCTCGTAATCCTCGTCGTATTCGGAATCGGTCTCAATGATGTATTCGTCCCGGCCCTCGTCATAGGAGAAGTCGTCGCTGTTCAGTTCCTCCAGGAAGGTGCTCCAGACCTGCTCCTTCTCCTCGTCGGTCAGTTCGTAGTTGCTGGCGTCATAGTCATACTCGCTGGTGTACTGGGAGACGTAAACGCCGTTGAGGTCGTCCGCGTTCATGGAATAGAAGGTGTCGTAGAGCTGGAAAGTGTCGCACTTCTGCACAGCGGCAATGCAGGAGAAAATTTCCTCGTCGTCCTCGTACAGGGGCACATAGTAGGTCCGCGTGAGGGTGCTGCCGTTGGCCAGGGTGTAAGTGACCTCGATGGAGACCGTGCTATACTGGCTGACGCCGTCCCCATAGGGCAGGTAGGGGCCGGGGAACTTCTCCAAAATCGCCTGGTGCAGGGACAATACGGTGCTTTGCTCGTCGTCATCGGTGAACTCCACCATGAAATAGCCCCAGTTGTAGTCACCATAGGTGACATCCAGCGCGCCCACGCCATGAGAGGCCAGGTAACACTCTTTGGAGGTGTCGCCCGCCATGTCAGGCAGGGAGAAGGTCACGCTGACCACGTTATCCACGTCAGGAACGCGGGTCACGTAGCCCAGGCCGCCGGTGTACAGGCAGTAGAGGAAGCCCGTGCAGGCTGCCAGCGTCAGCAGGTAGGCCGGGATCGCCCGCCAGAACTTGCGGAACCCTCTGGCCCAAATCAGCTGGATGAGGATGTACGTCCCCAGAGAACCCACCAGCACGCTGATGAAGTAGACTTTGTTGCTGTCGGTCATGTCGCCCAGGATGTTGGCAAGGCCCAGCCCCACGGCCACGGACAGCAGGAACCGCACCGCGCCCCGCAGCACCGGCGCACAGAAGCTGTTCTCGGCGTGTTCACTCCTGCGGCGGCCATAGTACCACACCGTCACCAGCAGCAGCGCCACTGTGAACAGAACCCACCACAGGATACTCCCCAGGCCCAGCCCCGGCAGCTCGGCGGTGATAGCAGACCCATCGGCGTAATACAACCCGGTCAGGATAGTATAATTGGTACTGAACAGCTGATAAAATGCGCCAAAGGGACACAAAGCGGTGTAGAATGCGCTGGGGATCACCGACACATAGCCCGGCAGGAACTCCTTCATGGTGGTGTTGAGCACGTCCCACAGCAGGGGCCAGCCCACGGCGGTGGCGGTCAGGGAAACCGCCGCGTCCAAAAGCGTTCCGGCAGTCACCAGGAAGAACAGCATAAAGGTCAGGCAGGCGAAGGTCATCAGCGCGCAGCAGCCGAAGAGCGCCCACAGGGAGCGGGCGGCGTTGGGCAGAGACACGCTGTAAGCGGCGCAGACCGCCTGGCACAGGCCGAAGCCCACGGCCATGGGCAGGATGGCGGTCAGCAGCCCCGCCACGTAGCCCCCCAGCAGCAGGGGCCGCCGCCGGATGGGAAGGGCGTGGAAAAGGTCGACGCTGCGGCGGGTGTGCATATAGCCGAAGCTGTTGCAGCAGTAGACCACCAGGTAGAGCATCAGCACCAGGAACACGCCGCTGCGCAGGAAGGCCAGCAGGTTATAGTAGACCGCCTGGCCGTAGAGCTGGGCCACCGACTCGGCGGTGTAGCCCTCCCAGTTGGTCATGTCGGTGTAATACGCCTGGTTGCCCAAAATGGCGCTCAGGGTGACTGTGGGCATGGAGATCATGGTCCACAGGCCGAAGAACACGGCGAACACCCGGTTGTTGCGCAGCTGCCACCAGAATACCTTGCGGAGCGCGCCGTTTTTGCGTTCGTCACGAGAGGATCTTGTCGAGGTCATAACCTACCGCCTCCATTTCACTGATAAATACTTCCTCCAGGGACAGGGGGAGGGTCTCGGAAAAGACCGGATGCAGCTCGGAGAGCACCTGCTCCACCGTCTCCTCGTCCTTCCGGGCCACCAGGCTGATCATGGAGCCGCTGGTGTCCAGCTTGACGATGTTCAGCTGCTCCCGCAGCCACTGCATCTGCTGCTGCTCCAGCGGGGGCTGGAACACCGCCTGGGCCTTGTGGATGCCCAGCTTGAGGGTGTCCAGCTCCTGCTCGAAGACCACGCCGCCCTGGTGGATGAGGCCCACATGGTCGCAGAAGTCCTCCAGCTCCCGCAGGTTGTGGGAAGCGATGACCACGGTCATGTTCCGCTCGGCCACCTGGTCGGAGATGATGCGCTTGAGCAGCTGGCGCATGACCGGGTCCAGCCCGTCGAAGACCTCGTCCAGCAGCAGATACCGGGGCTGGGCGGCCAGGGCGCAGATGAGAGCGGCCTGGCGCTGCATTCCCTTGGACATATTGTGGAGCTTCATCTTCTGGTCCAGCCCGAAGAGGCTGCACAGCCGCTGGAACTCGTCCCTGTTCCAGCCGGAGTAGACCCGGCGGTACAGGTCGGCCATGGTGCGCAGGTTGGCCTGGGGCAGGTAATAGGGGAAGTCCGGCACGAACACCACCCGGTCCTTGACCCCAGGGTTCTCGTAGGGGCTCTCCCCGTCGATGCGGATCTCGCCGCCGTCGGCGGCGTAAACCCCGCAAAGGCTGCGCAGCAGGGTGGACTTGCCCGCCCCGTTGCTGCCAACCAGACCGAAGATACACCCCTCCTGGATCTGAAAGGAAATTTGATTCAGCGCTACCACGTTGTCGAATCGCTTGGTGTAATCCAAAATTTCGATCATAAAGCGTCCTCCTCTTTCTTCTTTTGCAGGTACGTGGCGCAGTAGTCCGCCACCTCCTCCACGGTCAGGCCCCGGTCCAGAGCCTCCTGCAAGGCGACCCCCAGGGTCTTTTTGGTCCTGAGCCGCAGCTGCTCCTGGGCGTTGTTCTCGCTGGCCAGGAAGGAACCCTTGCCGGGGACGGTTTCCAGCACGCCCTGGCTCTCCAGGATGCGGTAGGCCTTTTGCACCGTGTTGGGGTTGATGCCCAGCTCCTGGGCCAGGCTCCGCACGGAGGGAAGCTGCTCGCCGGGTTCCAGCCCGCCGCAGGCCGCCAGGCGGATGACGCCGTCGCACAGCTGGTCACAAAGGGGCTTCCTGCTCTTGTAGTTCAATGTTAAAAACACACGATCACCTCTGTCGCGCCATAGTGGGTGTATGGAGCGGAATAATACACAACTATCATACACCGGAACGGGCCTGTAGTCAAGGGTTTTCATGAAATATTTTGATGAATCACGTCTATTATTCAACTATATGCCTCTCTTCTGTAAGGTTTGTATTACTCCGTCTAGTATGTACACAGCATAACATATGCCCGGCACCCTGTCAAGGGCGCCGGGCAAACTGTAATCATTTTTACCGTTTGTTACCTTTTTGTTTCCGTTTTGGGATATACCGCTGAATCGGCCTTGTTGGTCATTCCGGCTGAACCCCCCCCGTGGGGGGGGGGGCGGGGCGCCACCCCCCCACCGCCGGGGGGGGGGGGGGGGGGGGGGAGGGGGGGGGGTGGGGGGTTTTGT
>JAJQAS010000281.1 GCA_021203685.1 Clostridiales bacterium
CCCCCCCCCCCCCCCCCGCCCCCCCCCCCCCCCCCCCCCCCCCCCCCCCCCCCCGGCGGACGATGTTGGGCATTTGCAGCATGGAGGTGCCGAGACCCTGAGACACCAGACCGCCCACGCCGTTCTCCTTGAAGGACATAACGGCGAAGCCCACCATCTGGGCGCAGCAGCCCGCCACAGCCGCGCCGCCGGCCAGGCCGGTCAGCCCCAGCGCAGCGCAGATGGCGGCGGAGGAGATGGGCAGCGTCAGCGCCATGCCCACCAGCACGGACACCAGAATACCCATCAGGAAGGGCCGCAGGTCGGTGGCCCACATGATGAGCTGGCCCACGGCGGAAGCCGCCGCGCCGATGGGCGCGGCCACCAGGGCCGCCAGGCCGATGCCCACGAAGATGGTGACGATTGGAGTGACGAGGATGTCGATTTTCGTCTCCTTAGAGACAGCTTTGCCGAACTCCGTGGCGACGATGGCCACAACCAGCACGGCCAGCGGGCCGCCGGCCCCGCCCAGCAGGTTGGTGGCGTAGCCCACGGGGATCAGGGAGAACAGCACCAGCGCCGGCGCGCCCAGGGCGTTGCCGATGGCCGCCGCCATGGCCGGGCCGACCATGGCCGAGGCGCAGCCGCCGATGGTGTAGGACACCCCCGCCGTGGCGTCCAGCACGATGAAGCTGTCGGTCAGGAAGGCGATGCCGAACTGGGTGCCGATGGTGTTCAGAATGGTCCCCACCAGCAGGGTGCAGAACAGGCCCTGGGCCATGGCCCCCAGGGCGTCCACGCCGTAGCGTTTGGCGGAAATGACGATGTTTTTCCGCTTGAGAAAGGCTTTGAAGTTTTCCATTTTTCTCCGTCCTCTTTTCGAGATGTAGGGGATAGTTGCTTTTAGCCCTTAGTATGTTGCTTGCAGGCTTGCCCTAACAGCGAATCGCTTCTATTGGAGTTTCACTTTTCGCACTCAGTTTTAGTTGGCAATGCCCCACTACAGGGAGAAGCGCAGCTTCGGAAGTGCCGCTTGACGGCAATAGCTAACAGCTAACGACTAATAGCTTTTCTTTACAGGTGTCTTGACATCTGTAAAGCCTATTATAGCCCCTTTGCCCGCGTTGTCAACGGTGGTTTTCCCCAATTCCTGCGGGGTGCGAAGGGGTTCTGTGATGAAAATGACCGGAAGGGCCGCTTTCGCCCAAAAAACGCATTGACGAAGGGCGATTTTTTGAGTATTCTATGGTTGTTACCTGTTGGCACAGGCTAACGGCTAACGACTAACAGCTAAAAGAGGTGTCCCCTTCATGGACAAGCAGCAGCACGAGGCCCTCCACGCGGCGGGCACGCCCCACGAACACAACCACACCCAGACCAAAGCTGTGCTGAACCGCCTCTCCCGGGCCATCGGCCACCTGGAGGCCGTCCGGCAGATGGTGGAGGACGGGCGGGACTGCTCCGAGGTGCTCATCCAGCTGGCGGCGGTGCGGGCCGCCCTGACCAGCACCGGCAAAGTCATCCTCAAGGACCACATCGAACACTGCATCGTGGACGCGGTGGAGGAGGGGGACACCCAGGCCATTCAGGATCTGGAAAAGGCCATCGACCAGTTCATCAAATGATGGTTTTCCAACGCCTTGACGAACCGTTGGGAAAACGATTATAATAGTATAGCTTTTAGCTTTCAGCTATTAGCTCTTAGTTTTGTAGTCCTTTGCATTACGTGCTGCGCTTACCGTTTGTGTTCCTTTACAAACGGGTGGGTTCGCGCTCAGCTTCCTTTTTTGCTGTTCACGATTGGTTCGCAGTGCCTGACTACAGGGAGAAGCGCAGCTTCGGAAGTGCCGCTTGACGGCAACAGCTAAGGGCTAATAGCTAACAGCTCCGCAGGGCTGATTCAAAAGGACAAACAGATTGTATTTTGGGGAGGCGAAACCATGAAAGCCGCAGAACGCCGGGAGAAAATCTTATCCTGCCTCCAGCACCAGACCGCGCCGGTCAGCGCCTCCGCCCTGGCCCGGCAGTTTTCGGTCAGCCGCCAGATCATCGTGGGGGACATCGCCCTGCTCCGGGCGGGGGGAGCCACCATCTCCGCCACGCCCCGGGGCTACCTGCTGGCCCAGCGGCAGAGCGGGCTGCTGCGGAAGGTGGCCAGCGTCCACACCGGGGAGCAGATGGAGGACGAGCTGACCATCTGCGTGGACCAGGGGTGCAGCGTGCTGGACGTCATCGTGGAGCACCCGGTCTACGGGCAGCTGGTAGGCCAGCTCCAGCTCCACTCCCGGTACGACGTCCAACAGTTCGTCCAGCGGGTGAAGCAGGAGAGCACCCATTCCCTGTCCGAGCTGACCGACGGTATCCACCTGCACACCCTCCGCTGCCCCACCGAGGAGGCCTACCGGCGGGTGTGCCGGGCGCTGGACGAGGCGGGGTATCTGCTGAAAGAAGAGGAATGACCCGCCCCGGCAGGGATTGCCCCGGATTTCCGTACAAATCCCCGGTTAAGACATTGACAAACACAGAAAACCCCGTTATACTAAGCGATGGTAAACCGTTGCGGGAGCAACGTACTTCCCGTTGGCAGTGAATGTCAGTTTGGGCGCCGCCGCGAAAGCAGCAGCTCTTGTCCCGAGGAGGGGATGAGGGGTGCTGTTTCTTTCTGGCAGCGCCGCGCCACGAGGGGGTCGCTCCCGGTCAACTGTCTGAAAAAGATTGAGGAGGTTCTTATCCATGAAAAAAATCCTTGCTCTGCTGCTGGCTCTGGCCATGACCCTGAGCCTGGCGGCCTGCGGCAGCTCTTCCAGCTCCACCACAGACGATTCCGCGTCCTCCGCCGCTGGGTCGGACACCGCCACAGAGGACACTTCCGCCGCTGCGGACGAGACCGCTGAGACCGCCGATGTCTCCGGCGAGACCTACACCGTGGGCATCGTCAACTGGGTGGACGACGCTTCCCTGAACCAGATCGTGGAGAACATCCAGACCGAGCTGGAGGCCAAGGGCGAAGAGCTGGGCTGCACCTTTGAAGTGAACTACGACAACGCCCAGGCCGACTCCACCGTGCTGAACCAGATCGGCGCGGACATGGTGGCCAGCCAGGTGGACGTGATCGTGGCTGTGGCCACCCCTGTCGCCACCGTCATGCAGGCCGCTACCGAGGACACCGACATCCCCGTGGTTTTCTCCGCCGTCTCCGACCCCGTGGGCGCGGGCCTGGTGGAGTCCATGGATGAGCCGGGCGGCAACGTGACCGGGACCTCTGACGCGCTGGACACCACCGCCATCATGAACCTGATGCTGGCCGCGAACCCCGACCTGGAGCTGGTGGGCCTGCTGTACGACAGCTCTCAGGATTCCTCTACCCAGGCCATCGAGGACGCCAAGGCCTGGTGCCAGGAGGCGGGCGTGGAATATGAGGAAAAGACCGGCTCCACCACCGACGACATCCTGCTGGCCACCCAGTCCCTGATCTCCGACGGCGTGGACGCCATCTTCACCCCCTCCGACAACACCGTCATGACCGCCGAGCTGACCATCTATGAGCTGCTCCAGGAGGCCCAGATCCCCCACTACGCCGGTGCGGACTCCTTCGCCCTGAACGGCGCCTTCTGTGGCTACGGCGTGGACTACGCCAACCTGGGCGTCATGACCGCCGACATGGTGGTGGACCTGCTGGTGAACGACGCTGACCCCGCCACCACCCCCGTCATGACCTTCGATAACGGCATCGCCACCATCAACACCGAGACCTGCGAGGCCATCGGCTTCGACCTGGAGACCATCAAGGAGACCTTCGCGCCGCTGTGCACCGAGGTGGTGGAGATCCAGACTGCGGAAGAGTTCGAGTAAGCGCTGAATCTCTGGTTTTCCCGTGAATTGGCCTTGCCTGTGAAGAATTATCTTTCCGCAACCGACCACCCCTCTTGCCTCCCCTGAAAGGGGAGGAGGGCCGCCGCCTTTAGGCGGTGGCGGAGGGGTTCCTGCTATGCGACTTGGGGATAAGAGCTTTCGCCCTTATCCCCAATTTACTCTCTGACTTTTTGAGCGAAAAGAGGCGGTTTTTGCCATGTTTATCACCTGGAGCAT
>JAJQAS010000012.1 GCA_021203685.1 Clostridiales bacterium
CTCCGGGAAAAGTGCGCCCAGCTGGGCATCGGCTGCGAGATCGTAGGCATGGTGGAGCTGGACGGCCAGCAAATCCACTCCACGTTGATTCGAGACCTCATCACCACCGGGGAGATGGAGCAGGCCAACCGCTACCTGGGCCACCCCCACATGCTCACCAACCGGGTGGGTCAGGGCAAGCACCTGGGCCGCACCCTGGGGTTCCCCACGGTGAACCTGCGGTTCCCGCCGGGGGTGCTGGCGCCCGCCAGAGGGGTTTACGCCACCAAGGTTTACGTGGAGGGACGGTGCTATATCGCCGTGACCAACGTGGGCGTCCGCCCCACGGTGGAGGACACCGGGCAGGTCAACGTGGAGGCGTTTCTGCTGGACTTCTCCGGCGACCTCTACGGCAAGGAACTGCGGGTGGAGTTTTACCGCCACCTGCGGGGGGAGCGGAAGTTCCCCAGCGTGGAGGCCCTCCGGGCCGAGGTCATGCGCAACGCCCAGCAGACCCGCGACTACTTCGCGGAGCGGGGGTAACGCTGCGAACTGCTGTAAAATGGAACAAACCCAGCCGTCCTGTTACCGGGGCGGCTGGGTTTTTGTGGAGTTTGAAAGCTTATTTGTTATCCCGATGTATCGGCCTTGCTGGTAATTTCGGCGGGAAACCCCTCCGTCGCGGCTTGCGCCGCGCCACCTCCCCTTTCAGGGGAGGCAAGGGAGCTAGTGCTTGTCGTGCGGTTTACGTTTTTGCTTAAAGCGAAAAGAATTTGGAATGTAATTTGATCACAAGAAAAACGTTACCCATTACGTAGTGTCCTTCCGTAACTGACCACCCCTCTCGCCTCCCCTGAAAGGGGAGGGGGACCATGCGAAGCATGGTGGAGGGGTTGCGTGTCCCGCCTTACTCCTCCAGCAGCGCCTCCAGCTCATCCATCAGCCCGTCGAACACCTGCAGGGCGTCGTTGATGGGGGCGGGGGTGGACATATCCACACCTGCGCCCTTCAGCAGCTCGATGGGGGTCTTGGAGCAGCCGCCCTTGAGGAAACCCAGGTAGTCCTGTACGGCGCTGTCCCCCTCCCGGAGGATGCGGCGGCTCAGGGCGATGGCGGCGGCGTAGCCGGTGGCGTACTGGTAGACGTAATAGTTGTAGTAGAAGTGGGGGATTCTGGCCCACTCCAGGGCGATCTCCTCGTCCAGCACGATGTCCGGGCCGAAGTAATCCCGGTTCAGCTGGCGGTAGATGTCGCAGCAGGCGTCGGCGGTGACGCCCTGGCCGCTCTGGGCCAGCTCGTTGATTTTCAGCTCGAACTCCGCGAACATGGTCTGCCGGTAGAGGGTGGTGCGGAACTGCTCCAGGAAGTAGTTGATGAGGTAAGCCCGCTTGCCCTTGTCGGTGGTGACGCTGAGCAGGTACTCCATCAGCAGGGCCTCGTTGCAGGTGGAGGCCACCTCCGCCACAAAGATGACGTAGTCCGAGTAGACGGTGGGCTGGGTCTTGTTGGAGAGGTAGGAGTGCAGGGAGTGGCCCATCTCGTGGACCAGAGTAAAGGCGTCATTGAGGGTGTTGTGGTAGTTCAGCAGCACGTAGGGGTGGACCTTTGCCCCGGCGGAGTAAGCCCCGGAGCGTTTGCCCGCGTTCTCGTACACGTCGATCCAACGGTTCTGGAAGCCCTCTTCCAGGATGGCAAGGTAATCCTCGCCCAGCGGGGCCAGAGCCTTCCGGGCCAGCTCCTTGGCCTCCTCAAACTCCACCTTGAAGTCCACGTCCTCTACCATGGGGGCATAGAGGTCGTAAAAGTGCAGTTCGTCCACCCCCATCAGCCGCTTGCGCAGCCGGACATAGCGGTACATGGCGGGAAAGTTCTGGCGAACGGCCTCGATAAGGTTGTGATAGACCTCCTCCGGCACCTCGGTGCCGTCCAGGGCGGCGGCCAGGGCGGTGGGGTACTTCCGGGCGTTGGCGAAGAACCACTGCTGTTTGGCCTGGGCGCCCAGCGCGGCGGCGGAGGTGTTGCGGAACTGGCGGTAAACGCCGTAAAGGTTCTCGAAGGCGGACTTCCGCAGCGCCCGGTCAGTGGACTGCATCATGGGGATATAGGTGCCGTGGGTCAGGGTGTGGGGCTGGCCCTGGCTGTCGATGGCGTCGGGGAAGGTCAGATCCGCATCGTTGAGCATGGAGAACACGTTCTCCGGGTCGTCGGAAATTTGCCCCGCCAGAGCCAGCAGCTTTTCCTCCGCCGGGGAGAGGATGTGTTCCCGCTTCCGGCGGACGTTGTCCAGACAGCGGCGGTACAGCTCCAGACCGGGGGTGGACTGGTAGAATGCCTCCAGGGTGTCGTCGGGGATGGCCAGCAGCTCGTTGGTCTCGAAGGAACCGGCAGCGCTGACCTGGGTCAGCAGGTTCATGGTTTGAGCGGTCATGGACTGGTATTTGGCCACCCGGGTGTCCTCGTCCCCCCGGCGGCAGACGTAGTTGAGGAGGGCGTCGAAGGCAAGGCTCATCTCGTCGTCCAGCCGGAGGTAGGCCAGCAGCGTCTCGCCGCTCTCGCCCAACTTGCCCTCGTAGGCGGTAATTTTGGCGGGGTAGCCTTTGGCGGCCTCCAGCGCGGCAAACCAAGCCTCGTCGCTGGGGAAGATGTCTTCCAGAGCCCAGGTGTCGGCCCGGCTCAGGTCTTTGCGTTCGGGAATAGACATGGTGCTTCACTCCTAATGCTGTGATAAAACTGCTGATGTTTACCCAAAATCCAGATCCCGCGTCAGCCGCACCGCCACGCCGACGATGCGGGCTTCTCCTGTGACAAAGTCGGAGACGGGCACGATGCGGGGGGCATAGTGGGGATTTTCCGGCTGGAGGATGACCCAGTCCCCCTGGCGGTGGAACCGCTTGAGGGTGGCGTCCTCCCCGTCCACGAGGCAGGCCACGATCTGCCCGTCCTGGGCGTCGGGCTGCTGGCGGATGAGCACCCGGTCCCCGGACTGAATGCCGGCGTTGCTCATACTGTCGCCCCGCACCTCCAGGTAGAAATAACCCTCCCGCTGGGGGACGTCCGCCGCCATGTAGCCCAAAACCTCCTGCTGGGCCAGGGTGGGGATGCCCGCCCGGATGGTGCCCAAAACGGGCAGCAGGGTCTCCCCCGGCTGGGAGAGCGGGTCGGTGGACTGGGTCTTGGGCACGTCGTAGCCCTGGAGCCACAGGGGGTCCACCTCCAGCTTCATGGCCATTTCGGTGGCCACCCGGGCCTTCGGCTCCCGCTGGCCCAGGACGTAGCGGTTCAGCGTCTGGGGCTTCATGTCCAGCAGCTTGCCCAGCCGGTCATAGTTCAGCCCCCGCTCCTCCATGATTTGAAGCAGACGGCGGCCCAGAGTCTCGGTTTTTCCATTTGACCACCTCCCGGACAGGGGAAACAGGTTGATACACATCAGTATAACCATTTGACGTTATTTTACCAGAGAATATCACCAAATGCAAGGTTTTTCGGGTTTTGCCGGACAGTTTGATGGAATTGGGAAAAGCCGCGGCCAGAGAAATTGTGAAGATACTGTAAAAAGAAACGTCGAAGATTAAATTTATACAAACTGCGCGGAAATTGCCACTTGTAAACCGGCGGGAATTATATTAAGATAGTATCTGAACAAATGAGAATCATTTTCGTTCTTTGTTACGAAATACATAAAACAGGTGAACAAAATATGAACCTTAGAATTGGAATCGACATCGGCTCCACCACCGTCAAGGTGGTGGTGCTGGACGAGCAGAACAAGCTGCTCTTCCGCTCCTACGAGCGGCACTTCTCCAAGGTGCGGGAAAAGACCTGCGAGATTTTGGAGCGGCCGGAGGTCTACAGCCTCCTGACCGGCCAGCAGGTCAAAATGGTCATCACCGGCTCCGCCGGACTGGGCGTGTCCAAGGCCAGCGGCGTGGACTTCGTTCAGGAGGTCTACGCCACCGCCGCCGCCGTGGACGAGTTCATCCCCAACACCGACGCGGTCATCGAGCTGGGCGGCGAGGACGCCAAGATCATCTTCTTCGGCGGCGCGCTGGAGGAGCGGATGAACGGCTCCT
>JAJQAS010000252.1 GCA_021203685.1 Clostridiales bacterium
ATCTTGCACAGGTCAACAATCGTTTCGTTGACCTTGGGTGGGGAGGGGACGCTGGGGTTGCCCAGGGAGAAGTCAAAGACGTTTTCCCGGCCCACGATGGCGGCCCGCTGGTTGCCGTACTCGAACAGCTCCCGGATGACGGAGCGGGCGGTGCCCAGGCCGATCATTTTTTCGTTTAACATGGCATATGTCCTCCTCGATGCGCGGCGGGGCGCAGTTTTTCGCTGAAAATAAGTATATCACGTTGGAGGGGGAAAGGAAAGGGTGAATCAGGGGAAATCATTCTGGTTTAAGAGAGCGGCCCAGTCCCGTCTGCTGTGCAGAAAGCGGAGAATATAGACGGTTTGAGCCTCCGTGGAAACGGTGTAAAACGCAAGATAGTTGTTGACCGTCAGAAAGCGAACGCCCCACGAGGCGAGGACCGGGTCATCCACCAACCCATAGCGCAGAGGAAAAGCGGCGAGGGAGGCTATTTCCTTCCTCGTCTGCGCAAGCAGAGTATGAGCAGCGGCGGGGTTCAGAAGCGTGGAGCGGATATAGGCGGCGGCGTTGTTCAAATCGCGTTCCGCCTGCCCGGTGATGAGGACGTTATATTTCATACGCTGTATTTTTCCGTCAGTTCATCCATTGCCTCGTCAAAGGGGCGGGTGCGCCCTGCGGCAACGTCGTCTATCCCCTCTTGCAGCAGGTTATACAGCTCCAACCGTCCGGTAAGCCGTTCATAGGTTTCGATGCTCATGACCGCCAGGTCGCCCCGGCCGTTTTTGGTGATGAATACCGGCTCCCGGTTGGTGTGGCAAAAGGTCGAAATTTCGTTGTAATTGTTGCGCAGATCGGTGCTGGACTTGATGGTAGGCATAAGAAAACCTCCTTTGTCTGTTGTTGCAGAAATAATAGCATAATTTCTGTAGGACGTCAAGCGTTCCGCAATCCCAACGCAAAACCGCCCGCGTCCCTTTCCGAGACGCAGGCGGTTTGATTATGCTTATGATTCCAAGTGGGCGATAGAACCCCTCAGCAGACCTCCACGGTCCAGCCCTTGGTGTCCTCGATCTTGCCCCACTGGATGCCGGTGAGGGTGTCGTAGAGCTTCTGGGTCAGGGGGCCGATCTTGCCGTCGGAGATGTAGGCCACGTCGTCCTTCCAGCGCAGCTCCTTGACGGGGGAGACCACGGCGGCGGTGCCGGTGCCAAAGACCTCTTCCAGCTTGCCCTCGTGGGCGGCCTTCATCACGTCGGCGATGGGCAGCTTGCCCTCGATGACCTCATAACCCCAGTCCTTGCACAGCTCGATGCAGCTGCGGCGGGTGACGCCGGGGAGAACAGTACCCACGCAGGCGGCGGTGTAGATTTTGCCGGCGATCTTGAACATGATGTTCATGGAGCCGACCTCCTCCACGTACTTCTTCTCCACGCCGTCCAGCCACAGCACCTGGGCGAAGCCCTGCTCCTCGGCCAGCTCGCCGGCCTTGATGGAGGCGGCGTAGTTGCCGCCGCACTTGGTAAAGCCGGTCAGGCCGGGCGCGGCGCGGATGAACTCGTCCTCCACGTAGATGCGGACGGGGTCGATGCCTTCGGCGTAGTAAGCGCCGGAGGGGGAGCAGATGATGGCGAAGGTGTAGTGCTTGGAGGCGTGGACGCCCAGGCCCACGTCGGTGGCGAAGATATAGGGGCGGATATAGAGGGAAGCGCCGTCGGTGTGGGGGACCCAGTCCTTCTCCACCTCCACCAGCGCCTTGAGGGCCTGGAGGTAATCCTCGGTGGGGATGGTGGGGATGCACATCCGGTCGGCGGAGTCGTTGAGCCGCTGGGCGTTGCAGTCCGGGCGGAAGAGCTGGATTTTGCCCTCGGCGGTGCGGTAAGCCTTCATGCCCTCAAAAATCTCCTGGGCGTAGTGGAAAACCACGCAGGCCGGATCCAGCACGAAGGGCTGATAGGGGATGATGCGGGGGTCGTGCCATCCCTGGCCCTCGGTGTAGTCCATTACAAACATGTGATCGGAGAAGATTTTGCCGAAGCCCAGGTTGTTTTCGTCGGTGGGCTTGGCCTTCGGGGCCTTGGTCAGTTCGACCTTGATGTTCAACATAGGATTCCCTCCCAAAAAGATTTTCGTTTCGTGCAACAAAACGTCTGTCAAAAATCGCTTCCTGTTTATTATAGCAACCTGGGGTCCCAACTGCAAGGGGGAAAGGGGAACAAAAACAGGAATTTTTCATTTTTTTGCAGGACACATGCAACAAATCCTGCAAATTCAGAGGAAAACGGCAGTTAAAATGATGAAATTGCGGCATAATGCGCACTTGCAGAGGTGCGGACAGGCGGCGGGACCCACAGCAGATGCAGGAAGGGGGGCGGAGCAGCGCGATGGGCGACTGCCGCGCTTTTCCGCACAAAAGGGATGCTGCGGAAACACCATGCAAGGCGGCGCGAAAAAATCACCAAAGGACGGGCCGCGACAGAGGGCGAAAAGCGGTGAAAAAAAGAAATTTTTATAAATTTACGTTTTTCCAGTTGTTTTTTCCCTTCGCTTCATTATAATATTCTCTACTGAAAGAGAAATCATACAGAGCCGTTACCCGCCGCTTGCGGCTTTTGACAATGAGCAATGTGCAATGAGCAATGTGCAATGGCACGAAACCCCTCCGCCACCGCCTAAAGGCGGCGGCCCTCCTCCCCTTTTGCGACTCGCATGGCCCAAAGGGGCCATAGCTCCGCCGTCAAGCGGCACTTCCGCTGCGCTCCCTGCCTGCATTTGCGCGAAAGAGGAATTGGCCATTGCCGTCAAGGGCACTTCCGGGGCTGCGCCCCTCCCTGTCGGCCAGCGCTTCACAGGGGAGGCAAGAGGGGTGGTCAGTTTCTGAATTGTATTTCTTCGTGGCAAACTTGTACGATGTCAGGCAAAATTGCAATAGAAACGAAAGATAAAGGTAATTGCACATTGCTAATTGCAAATTGCAAATTGAACCCAGGCACATACCGGAGGGACCCCCATTGAAAACCCTGCTTTTTATCTACAACCCCCACTCTGGAAAGGCGAGGATGACCGCCCGCCTCCACGAGATCACCGAGGTCTTCCAGGCCGAGGGCTACCTGGTGACCGCCTACGCCACCACCGGCCCCCAGGACGCCACCCGTGCCGCCCGGGAACTGGCGGGGGGCTACGACCATGTGGTTTGCGCCGGGGGCGACGGCACCCTGAACGAGGTGGTCTCCGGCCTGATGGACGGGGGCTACCAGGGGGCGCTGGGCTACCTGCCCGCGGGCAGCACCAACGACTTTTCCAGGACCCTCCACCTGCCCACCGACCCGGTGGAGGCGGCCAGAGTGGCCGTCACCGGCCAGCCGGTCCCCTGCGACGTGGGCCGGTTCAACCACAGCCGATTTGTCTACGTGGCGGCCTTCGGCCTGTTCACCGCAGTCTCCTACGAGACCCCCCAGGAGTTTAAAAACCTCTTCGGCCACACCGCCTATGTGCTGGCGGGCATCCGCAGCCTGACGGACGTTACCCCCTACCACCTGCGTCTGCGCTGGGACGGGGGCGAGCTGGAGGACACCTTCATCTACGGCGCGGTATCCAACTCCACCCGGGTGGGAGGCTTCCGGGGGATGCTGTCCGACCAGGTGGTGCTGGACGACGGCCTGTTTGAGGTCATGCTCGTGAAAAACCCCACCTCCCTGCCCCAGCTCAATGCCATTATCACCGCCCTGCTTAAGGGCCAGCCCAACGACGATGTCATCGCTTTCCAGACGGGAGAGCTGGAGATCCAGTCCGCCGCTGAGATCCCTTGGACCCTGGATGGGGAAAACGGCGGGCGGCACTGTCTGGTACACATCGGCGCGTACCCCGGCGCGGTGCGGCTGATGACACAGTAACCAATTTGCAATGTGCAATTAGCAATGAGCAATGACGCTGGAAACCAGCCGTTGCACATTGCGAAAGTGGTTATTCTTTTGAATCAGCTTTGCCGAGAAACCCCTCCGCCACCGCCTAAAGGCGGCGGCCCTCCTCCCCTTTCAGGGGAG
>JAJQAS010000197.1 GCA_021203685.1 Clostridiales bacterium
GGTATGAGGAGGCCGCCCTCTCCGGCGAGACGGGTACCGTTTTAGAGCATGGCATCCGGGCCATCGAGTGCTGCCTTGGCCGGGGCGTGGGGGAACACGGCCTGTGCCTGATGGGGCATGGCGACTGGAACGACGGTATGGACCGGCTGGGCCGGGAGGGGCGGGGGGAAAGCGTCTGGCTGACCTGGTTCCTGTCCCTGGTGCTGGAGGAGTTTTCCGCCCTGTGCGACGGGGCGCGGCGGGAGCGCTACCGCAAGCTCTCCGCCCGCCTCGCCGCCAAAGCCGACAAAGCCTGGGACGGCGGCTGGTATCGCCGGGCCTACGACGACGCCGGACAGCCCATCGGCAGCCGGGAGAGCCGGGAGTGCCGCATCGACTCCATCGCCCAGAGCTTTTCCGTCTTTGCACCCAACCCCTCCCCGGCGCGGGGGCGGCAGGCGGTGCAGGCCGCCATCGACCTGCTCTTTGACCGGGAACACCGCACCGTGGCCCTGTTGGACCCGCCCTTCCTGGAAATTCCGGCGGGGTATATCAGCGCCTACCCCGGCGGCGTCCGGGAAAACGGCGGGCAGTACACCCACGCCGCCGTGTGGCTGGCCATGGCCGCCCTCCGGCTGGGGGAGACGGAACAGGGCTGGGAGTTGCTGCAAGCCCTGCTGCCAGAGGGAGCCGACCCCAAGGTCTATCAGGGCGAGCCTTACGTGCTGGCGGGGGACGTCTCCACCGCCGAGGGGCGGCAGGGCCGGGCCGGTTGGACCTGGTACACCGGGGCGGCAGCCTGGTTCTGCCGGGCGGCCACGGAGGAACTGCTGGGCCTGCGGGTCCGGGAAAGCCGGCTCTATATTCAACCCCGGCTGCCCCAAAGCTGGTCGGGCTATCAGGCCGACTGGCGGCTGGCGGGAAAGCTGCTGCACATCCGCGTCTCCCGGGGCGCTGTGGCGGGAATCACCCTGAACGGCGCACCCGCCGGACAGGGGATCGATTTGGACGGTCTGCCGGAGGAAAGCGAAATCGTTGTGGTGGTGATGAGTAGCCATTAGCTCTTAGCTGTTAGCCGTTAGCCATGTACTGCGAAGCAAAAACGCAGAGCTTAAAACGAAAAGTCCGGTGAAACGGTTCCTCTCTTGCAAAACGGCTATGTGTCCTGTATAATAATCTTCAACGTTTTAGCTATTAGCTATTAGCTTTTAGCCATTAGCTTGGCAGTGCTTAACGATGCGCTCTATGCTTTAGGTTCGCAGTGTGCAACTAACAGCTAACGGCTAATGGCTAACAGCTCATCAATGGAGGTGAGACGTATGCAGGAGGTTCACCGCACCGAACTGATGCCGGGGGTCCATCTGACCTGCGTTCAGACGAGAAAATTCAAAAGCAGCTATTGGGCGCTGCGGCTGGTGACGCCGCTGAAGGCGGAGACCGCCGCCCTCAACGCCCTGCTGCCCCAGGTGTTGTGCCGGGGGACGGCCCGCTGGCCCGACCGGCGGCAGCTGGCGGCGGCGCTGGAGGAGCTGTACGGCGGCGTGCTGGAACCCACCGTCACCAAGCGGGGGGGGGGAGAGCCAGTGCTTCGGCTTCGCGGCCACCTTTTTGGACGACGGCCTGACGCCGGAGAAAACGTCCCTGCTGGACCGGGAGGCCGAGCTGCTGGGGGACCTGCTGCTGCGGCCCGCCACACGCAACGGGCGGCTCCGGGCGGACTATGTGACCGGCGAGCGGGCCAACCTGATGGACGACATCAAAAGCGTCGTCAACGACAAGCGCCAGTACGCCCTGCGGCGGCTGGTGGAGGAGATGTGCGCCGGGGAGGACTTCGGCGTCAGCCGCCTGGGGTCCCTGGCGGCAGCGGAGAAGATCAATGTTACCCGGCTGGACCGGCACTACCGGCAGCTGCTGCCTGCCGCCCAAATCGAGCTTTACTACTGCGGCTCCGCCAGCCCCCGCCGGATGGAGCTGGTCTGGCGGGAGGCTCTGCGGGACCTGCCCCGGCAGGGGCGGCCGGAACTGCCCCTGACCCGCTGGCGGGTGGAGCCGGGGGAGCGCCGGGCGGTCACCGACCGCCTGGACGTGACCCAGGGCAAGCTGGTGATGGGCTTCCGCACGGGCTGCACCCTCAGCGGCAGGGGCTACCCCGCCCTGGTGGTGGCAAACGCCCTGTTCGGCGGCACACCCACCTCCAAGCTGTTCCTCAACGTGCGGGAGCGGCTGTCCCTGTGCTACTACGCCAGCTCCGGCCTGGACAAGCACAAGGGGCTGCTGTACGTCCAGTGCGGCGTGGCCTTCGACAATCTGGAGCGTGCGGAGGAGGAGATTCTGCGCCAGCTGGCGGCGGTGCAGGCGGGAGACTTCACCGACGGGGAGCTGGACGCCGCCCGGCGGGCTATGGTCCGGGCCTACCGCACCATGGCCGACAACCAGAGCGTTCAGGAGGACTACTGGCTCAGCCAGTCGCTGACGGAAATCTGGCTGGCCCCCCAGGAGCTGGCCCGGCTGCTGGAGGACGTGACAAGAGAAGAAGTTATTCAGGCGGCCCGGAAGCTGCGGCTGGACACGGTGTACACCCTGCGCGGCCTGGAGGGAGAGGAGGCACAGCCATGATGGAACGGACGCAATTCCCCCAGCTGGGGGAAACCTGTTACTTTGAGCGGCTGGAAAACGGCCTTCCCATCTATGTGGTGACAAGGCCGGGCTTCGAGAAACGCTACGCCTTTTTCGCCGCCAACTACGGCGGCATGGACATGCGCTATCAGGTGGACGGGCAGCGGCGGGAGACCCCCGCCGGGGTGGCCCACTACCTGGAACATAAGATGTTCGACACCCCCCAGGGCAACGCCTTACAGATGCTTTCCGCCAACGGCGCGTCCCCCAACGCCTTCACCGGCCCGGCCATGACGGGGTATTACTTCGAGTGTACCGACCGCTTCACCGCCAACCTGCGGATGCTGCTCTCGTTCGTCTCCACCCCCTACTTTACGCGGGAGTCGGTGGAGAAGGAGCGGGGTATCATCGGCCAGGAAATTCAAATGGTGGAGGACAACCCTGGCTGGCGGCTGTACCACAACCTGCTGGAAGGGCTTTATCGCACCCACCCCCTGCGGGTGTCGGTGGCGGGCAGCCAGGAATCCATCGCGGGCATCACGGCGGAGACACTGGACGACTGCCACCGCGCCTTTTACCGCCCGGCCAACATGGCGCTGTGCGTGGCGGGAGACGTAGACCCGGAGCAGGTGGCGGCGGTGGCCCGGATGGCCCTGCCCGCCGGGCAGGGCGCGGAGAGTGCGTCCCCGGTGAAGGATTACGGCCCCGCCGAGGAGCTGACCGCGGCGCAGTCATCGGTCAAAACCCGGATGGCGGTGTCCGCCCCCAACTTTTTGGTGGGCTTCAAAAGCGCCCCTCACCCCCAGGGGGAGGAACACCTGCGGCTCCAGCTGCTGGGGGAGCTGGCGGCAGAGCTGCTCTGCGGCCAGTCCAGCCCGGTGTACCAGCGGCTCTACGACCAGGGCCTCATCAACAAGCGGTTCGACCAGTCCTATGAGGACTACCCCGGTGCGGCCTTCCTGGCCCTGGGCGGGGAAAGCCCGGACCCGGAGCAGGTGGCCCAGGCCATGCTGGACGAGGGCGCGCGCATCCGCCGGGAGGGGATCTCGGCGGAGCGGTTCCGCCGGTGCAAAAAGGCGGTCTACGGCCCGCGGGTGCGGCAGCTGAACAGCTTTGACCACTGCTGTGTCCAGCTGGCACAGGGCCAGTTCAACGGCTACCACTACTACCGGTTCCCGGAGCTGTTCGACGGTGTCGGGCGGGAGGAGACGGTGGCCTTTCTGGACGAGCTGGTCCGCCCGGAGCGGATGACCCTGGCGGTGGTGGCGGGGGAATAGCCCACCACCATCCACGATACAAGAAAGGAAGTCTTTCCTATGAACCCAATCACCTTCCCCGGCCTGGGCCTGACCTTTCACATCCAGCGGGTGGCCTTTT
>JAJQAS010000253.1:0-23443 GCA_021203685.1 Clostridiales bacterium
CTGTTACCTATGTCCCTTCACTACCTGTTACCTATCTTACTTCACTATACACCGTCCCCGTCCCGGTACTCCGCCTGCCCGATGACGCCGTCCACCACGGCGGCGGCGGAGAAGGTCAGGTCGTCGGACGCCGGTTCCAACAGGTCATAGCCCAGTTCCTCCGCCACCTCGGCTGCGGAGCTTTTTTCTTCCACGGTGGAGGCGGCGTCCCTGCCGCCGCAGGCGGTGAGGGAGCAGAGCAGGGAAAGGGCCAGAACGAGCGAGAGAAAATGTCTCATATCATCTACCTGATTTCAAAAAGAAAATGGTACTTCACGGTTTCTGTGAAGTACTATTTATCTTACCGGTTGAACGGTGTTTGTCAATCTTTTGTTGGAAAAGCGTTACAGCTGCTCCACGAACCGCAGGAAGGCCGCCTTGCCCTCGGGGGTGCGCTTGTAGACGCCCGCGTCCTCCAGCACGCCCTTGAACACCTGGCCCACCTCTTGCTGGAGGATGTCCATGCGGTTGAAATCGGTCATCTCCGGGTGGTTGGCCTGTACCTCGTTGGCCCAAATCGCGTGGGAGGCGGTCATGGGGTCGGCCATCAGGTCTTTGCCCTCGGAAATGGCGTCCTCCAGGGCGGCCAGCTCGCCCTTCAGCCGGGCGGGGAGCACCGCCAGGCCCATGACCTCGATGAGGCCGATGTTCTCCTTCTTGATGTGGTGCTTTTCCGCGTGGGGGTGGAACACGCCCAGGGGACATTCCTCGGTGGTGATGTTGTTGCGCAGCACCAGATCCAGCTCGTAGTCCTCCCCTCGCCGCCGGGCGATGGGGGTGATGGTGGAGTGGGCTTCGCCCTCTGTCTCGTGGAAGATGAAGGCGGCGGGGTCGTCGTAGCTTCTCCACTTGTCCAGGATGTGGGCGGCCAGGGCGATGACCCGCTGGCGGTCGGGGGACTTGACCCGGATAACGGACATGGGCCAGCGGACGATGCCCGTCTCCACGTCCTCATAGCCGGGAATGGTGAGGGGGGTCTCCACCTCGGCCCGGGCCATGGGGAAGGTGTAGTTGCCGCCCTGGTAGTGGTCGTGGCTGAGCACAGAGCCGCCCACAATGGGTAGGTCGGCGTTGGAGCCGATGAAGTAGTGGGGGAACCGGGTGACGAAGTCCAGCAGGTTGCCGAACGCCTGCTCGTCGATGTGCATGGGGGTGTGCTCTTTGTTCAGCACGATGCAGTGCTCGTTGTAGTAGACGTAGGGGCTGTACTGCAGGAAGAAGTCCGTCCCGTTGAGGGTGATGGGGATGATGCGGTGGTTCTGCCGGGCGGGGTGGTTCAGGTGGCCCGCATAGCCCTCGTTTTCCGCGCACAGGAGGCACTTGGGGTAGCCGGTACTCTTGGCCTTCCCGGCGGCGGCGATGGCTTTGGGGTCCTTCTCCGGCTTGGAGAGGTTGATGGTGATGTCCAGCGCGCCGTACTCGGTGTCCACCGTCCACTTCATGTCTTTGGCGATGCGGTCCCGGCGGATGTAGTTGGTGTCGCCGGAGAAGGCGTAGTACCAGTCGGTGGCGGCTTTGGGGCTTTGCCGGTACAGCGCTTCAAACTGCCCGATGACCTCGGAGGGGCGGGGGGTCAGCAGACCCATCAGCTCCGTGTCGAAGAGGTCGTAGTAGGCGGCGGAGTTGCCGTCGATGACGCCCCGCTGATAGGCGTCGTCACACAGGGCGTCCAAAATCTCCTGAATGGGGGGCAGCGGGCTGCCCACAGGCACCAGACCCTCGAAGCCGCCCCGGTGCAGGGCCTCCAAAATGCGGTTGGCGGCCCAGAGCCGGTCCGCCTCGGTGAGCCAGCCCTTGCGCACGGCGTATTCGATCATCTGAGAAATTCTTTCTTCCATCAAGAACGCTCCTCTCTGTATGTGGGCAGCACCGAACGATGTGTAAGGCGTTCGGTGCTGCTTTGTTTTCAATATATGTCAACTCAGTCCATCAGCACGCAGCCGCCCACGGGACGGATGGAGGTGATGCGGCAGGCCCCTTCGCCCAGCAGGGCGTCCATGCCCGCCTGGAAGGCGGGAAGCTGCGCCAGGGGGACATAAGCCTGGATGGTGCCGGCGAAGCCGCCGCCGTGGACCCGGCAGGCCCCCTGTCCCGCCAGCAAATGCTCCGCCACGGCCAGGGCCACGCCCACAGGCTGATCGACCGGGTCCCGATAGGTGGCGGCGTTCTGGAGGTACATAAAGGAGGACTGGCCGGACTGGTTCACCAGCGCCAGGAAGGCGGCGAAGTCGCCCCGCTCCAGGGCGTCCACCTGCTCCGTCACCCGGGCGCAGTCGCCGTAGTAGTGGACGGCCCGGAGAATGGCCCGGTCGCCCACCTGGGCCTTGATGGAGGGGATGGCGGCGTAGAAGTCGGCCTCCTCCACCTGGGAGAGCACTTCCTTGCCCAGGGCGGCGGCCACGGAGCGCATTTCCGCAGGGACGGCGGCGTAATCGCCGGTCAGGTCGGCGTGGTCCGCGCCGGTGTCGATGATGCACAGGGCGTAGCCCGCCGTGGCGAAGTCGAAGTCTACCGCGTGGTAGACGGGGTTGGCCTTGTCCTTGAAGTCGATGGTGACGATGCCGCCCAGAGCGCAGCCCATCTGGTCCAGCAGGCCGGAGGGCTTGCCGAAGTAAACGTTTTCGGCGTACTGGCCAATTTTGGCCACCTCATCCAGGGGGAGGGCATTGTTGCAGAAAAGGCCGTTGACCGCCACGCCGATCAGCACCTCGAAGCAGGCGGAGGAGGACAGGCCGGAGCCGCCGGGCACGTCGGAGATCACATAGGCATCGAAGCCGGAGACCGGGTAACCCAGTTCGTTCACCCGGGCCAGAATGCCCCGGATGAGGGCGGCGGTGGTGTTTTCCTCGCTGGGGACGGGGACGAGCTGGGCGCAGTCCACGGAGATCATGCCGTAACCCTCGGAGAAGATGTTCACCGTGGTGGTGCCGTTGGGGGCGGCGCAGGCCAGGGCGTCCAGGTCTACCGAACCGGTGAGCACCTTGCCCTGCTGGTGGTCGGTGTGGTTGCCGCCGATCTCGGTGCGGCCGGGAGCGGAGTAGATGGCCACCTGGGCGCTGTCGTCCCTGCCGAAGGTCTCGGCGTAGCCCTGGGCCACGTGGGCCACCCGGGCGCGGAAGGGGGCCGCCTGCTCCGGCGTGCGGCAGTAGATGTAGGCCAGCCGGTCGTCATAGACGCCGTCGTTCAGGTTTTGAGTCAGCTGTCGGATCGTCAACATAGAAAAAACCACTTCCTGTTCTGTTTGGAGTTACCGGACAAAACCGCCGGTTTGTCGTTGCCGTCATTATACCCCGTAAGGGCGAAAAAGGACATAGAAGAATGTGAAAAGAAGATGTAAAAAATGCGGGTCAGCCGTCATTGTGTGCATTTCGCGTCACTCCCGCATACAGCCCCGGAACCGGAAGGTGAAGGACAGGGGCCTGTCCGTGGGCAGCCAATACTCCGGGTGGGGGACGCTGCCCCAGGTGTCGTCTCCGCCCACGCCCATCTGCATCCAGGCGCAGCGCACCACCGTGTAGTGGACGGGAGGCAGCTCGTAGGCGTGCTGGGCGCAGTCGATCTCGTGGGGGGTCCAGGGCAGGGCGGAGAAGGTCATGCCGTCGCCGGAGAACTCCATCCCCCGGCCCCGGTAGTCGGTGACTTTTGCCCAGCGGACGCCGGTGTGGCTGCCGGACTCCTGGGGCTGTAAGTAGCGGGCCATTTGCTCGCTAACGGTTCCGTTCCAGATGCCCAGGCGGACGCCGTTCTGCCGGTCCACATAGCTCTCGCCCGGGCCGTTGCCGTACCACTCCAGCCGGTCATAGTTCGCGTCCAGCTTGAACAGCATCCCGAACTCCGGCATGGGGGGCAGGCCCTCCACCGGGTCGCAGGTCAGGGTGCAGGTGATCTCTCCGTCTCCCCGGACGGTGTAGGCCACCCGGCAGCTGGAGGCAGGTGTGGTGGGCATATGGTAGGTGTAGGTGATGGTGACCTGTCCGTCTTGCTCCGCCAGGTCGGCGCCGTAGGTCGGGTTCCAGTAGCCCAGCCCCGGCTGCCGGTTGGTGATGAACAGGGAACCGATTTTCCACTGGGCGGTGGTCTGGGGAATCTGTGCGCCCAGGTCGTTGTTCACCAAAGGCCGCCAGAAATTGGGCATGGGAATGGCCTTCAGCAGCTCCACGCCGCCGTACTGATAGGAGACCAGCCCCCCGTCCTGCCGGGAGAACAGGGCACGGAAGTCGTTCCCTATCACCCCAATGTTGAAAACGCCCGAAATAATACGAAGAGGATTCATCTTTTGGGGCTGCGCCGGGGCGGCGACCTGATAGACCCCCTGGCCGAAGGCCACCTCATGGCCCCGCTGCGCCCAGGCCGTGTCCTGCCGGAGGCGGAAGGAGACGGTGACGGCGTACTCGCCGGGGCGGGTCTCCGGCGGGAAGGGCAGGTCGTAGGTTTTCTCGCTGAGGGGGGCCACGTCAGTGGGCAGCACCGCCCGGCGGAGAAAGTGGCCGTCCCGCTCCACAGTGACCTGGCAGTCGTAGGCGGCGGTGGAGGTGAACAGGTGCTTGTTGATGATCTTTACCTTGTCCGCCGTCACCTGAGCGGCGATGTTCTGGTAATTGAACTTGACCTCGGCCATTTTGGGGGTCTCGGTGCCGTCGGCGTAGCAGATGCCGTTGCCGGAAAAGGCGTAGTCACAGGGGCGGTCGCCCTGGTCGCCGCCGTAGAAGTAGGCGGTGTTGCCGTAGCGGTCTTTGCCCCGGACGGCCTGGTCAATGTAGTCCCAGATGAAGCCCCCCTGATAGCGGGGCTCCGTGTCGGTCAGGTCGGTGTAGCGGTCCATGCCGCCGTTGGAGTTGCCCATTGAGTGGGTGTACTCGCAGCAGAGGAAGGGCTTTTCCTTATGTTCCGCCAGAAACGCCTGAATGGCGGCGGCGGAGGGGTACATCTGGCTCTCCATGTCGGAGCTTTCGTCGCTGTAACGCCGGTCGTGGAACACGCCCTCGTAGTGCACGAGACGGGTGTCGTCCAGGGCGCGGAAGCGCCGGGCCATGTCCCGGAGGACAACGCCGCCGAAGCTCTCGTTGCCCAGGGACCAGATAAGGACGGAGGGGTGGTTCTTGGCGGTCTGGTAGGTGGACTCCACCCGGTCCAGCAGCAGCGGCTCCCACGCCATGTGGTCGCCGGGGAGGGCGTCTTTGACCGGGTCGGCGCAGTTGGACCAGGTGCCGTGGCTCTCCAGGTTGTTCTCCGCCAGGACGTACAGGCCCAGCTGGTCGCACAGGCTGTAAAACACCTGGCTGTCCGGGTAGTGACTGGTGCGGACCGCGTTGATGTTGTTGCGCTTCATGGTCAGCAGATCCCGGCGGATGTGTTCGGCGGTGACCGCCCGGCCCACGTCGCCGGAGAAGTCGTGGCGGTTGACCCCCTTAAAGACGATGCGCTGGCCGTTGAGGAGCATCAGGCCGTCCTTCAGCTCGAACCGGCGGAAGCCCACCTGCTGGGGGACGATCTCCTGCACCGTTCCCGCCCCGTCAAAGAGGGTCAGCTCCAGGTCGTAGAGGCTGGGTTTCTCCGCGCTCCACAGCAGCGGACGGTTGACCTGAATGACGGTGGAGAAGCGGTCGCCGCTGCCCCGCAGGGTGGCCCAGTGCTGCCCGTTGGCGGTGACGCCCAGCTGCCAGTTGCCCTGCCCCAGAATCGTGCCGGAGAGAGCCAGCCTGCCCCGGGTCAGCCCTTCGTCCAGGGTGGGGACGACTTTCAAGTCCTGGATGTGAAGGCCGGGGACGGCGTACAGATACACGTCCCGGTAGATGCCGGAGAAGCGGAAAAAGTCCTGGTCCTCCAGCCAGCTCCCGGCGCACCACTTGTAGACCCGGAGGGCCAGCTTGTTTTCGCCCTCCCGCAAAAACTCCGTCAGTTCAAACTCACAGGGGGAGAAGGAGTTGGCACTGAACCCCACATAGGCCCCGTTGAGCCACAGGGCCACGCAGCTCTCCACCCCCTGGAAGGAGAGGAACACCCGTTTGCCTTCCATCTCGGCGGGCAGGAGAAAATACTTCACATAGCAGGCCACCGGGTTGTACTCCTCCGGCAGCTGGCCGACCTCCACATCCTGGAGGCCGTCCCAGGGGTACTGCTGGTTGACGTACTGGGGAACGCCGTGGCCCTCCATTTGGATGTGGGCGGGGACGGCGATGGACTCCCAGCCCCGGCAGTCGAAGTCAGCGGCCTCGAAGCCCTGGGGGACCTGGCCCTCGTTTTGGGCGCAGGCAAAGCGCCAGACGCCGTTCAGGGAGTATTTGAGCGGGTTACGCTCCTCCTCCAGCGCCTCCCTGGAGGGGTACCAGGCGTGGTCGGAGTGGGCGGGGAGCCGGTTCTCGGCAAAATAGGCGGGGGAGCCCAGCGCGGAATAGGAAAAAGGCATAGCGATTCCTCCCAAGGATAAAAATGGTTGAAAAATAACATTGTGGCAGTTTGACGCAATAATATGACAGAAATGCGAGAAGAATGCGAAAAGATTGTGACAGTATTGTAGCAGAGAAGCCGCTGGCCTGCAAGCGGGGGAAGAAGAAGTTTTCTTCGTCGAAATGACGGAAAATCGGCCTGAAAATTTGACGAGAGCGACAGTTGACGGGAGAGAAGTTTTCCGGTAAAATAAAACAGGTAAAGGGCAGGGTGTGGCCTGCCTGAAATCGATTTCGGTGATTTGGGGCGTCGCCCCTTCACATATTTTATTTTCATGGCGGTGGGCCACTCCACAAAAATGGCCGCCGTACATTCAAAAAGGAGGAATCTCATTCCGTTGGCTCACGGTGCGGCAGTGTGGAGACCTGTCGTAATGCGGATCGCTCTATACGGGCGGACGTGAGGCGACCGTAGCGGAGGCTGGGTCGTTAGAGCCGGTATTATGTCTGAAGTCGTATTGAAAAACCTGAAGAAAGTCTATGACAACAAGGTGACTGCTGTTCACGATGTCAACCTGACCATCGCTGACAAAGAGTTCATCGTCCTGGTCGGCCCGTCCGGCTGCGGCAAGTCCACCACCCTGCGCATGGTCGCCGGTCTGGAAGACATCTCCGACGGCGAGCTGTACATCGACGGCAAGCTCTGCAACGACATCGCCCCCAAGGACCGCGACATCGCCATGGTCTTCCAGAACTACGCGCTGTATCCCCATATGTCCGTTTACGACAACATGGCCTTCGCGCTCAAGCTGAAAAAGACCCCCAAGGCCGAGATCGACAAGAAGGTCCGCGAGGTCGCTGAGATCCTGGACATCACCCAGTACCTGGAGCGCAAGCCCAAGGCTCTGTCCGGCGGCCAGCGTCAGCGTGTCGCCATCGGCCGCGCCATGGTCCGTGACCCCAAGGTCTTCCTGATGGACGAGCCGCTGTCCAACCTGGACGCCAAGCTGCGTAACCAGATGCGGGCTGAGATCATCAAGCTGCGCAAGCGCATCAACACCACCTTTATGTATGTTACCCATGACCAGACCGAGGCCATGACCCTGGGCGACCGCATCGTCATAATGAAGGACGGCTTCGTCAACCAGATCGGCGCTCCTCAGGATGTGTTCAACAAGCCGGTGAACCTGTTTGTGGCTGGTTTCATCGGTATGCCCGTGATGAACTTCTTCGACAACAGCAAGCTGGAGCTGAAGAACGGTGTCTACTACGCCAACATCAAGGGCATCTCCTTCAAGCTGGACGACTTCCAGCAGAAGGCCCTGAAGCAGAACAACCAGCAGCCCTGCGACATCATCTGCGGTGTCCGGCCCAGCCATGTCACCATCGGCGAGGGCGAGCTGAAGGGCAAGATCGAGGTCTCCGAGATGCTCGGCTCCGAGGTCAACCTCCACGCGGACTGCGAGGGCGACGAGGTCGTCATGGTCATCCCCACCGTCGACCTGACCGTGGACGTGTCCATGGGCGCTACCGTCAACTTCACCACCCAGCCCCGGCTGATCCAGCTGTTCGACAAGGCCACCAGCAACAACCTGATCTGGTACGATGCTGAGTCCGCCGCTGCCAACGCCCCCGTCAGCAAGAGCTACGATTTCGAATAATCGGCGCATAGACTTCTTATAGCATAGCTTTCTATCCCGCTCCGAGAAATCGGGGCGGGATTTTTGCGCCCATTTTGCTCATAACGTATTGCAAAACCTGCGTCCCCTCTGCTATAATGCCTCTGCTGCGCCGTCTTGTGGGAACGGCGCGAACCATGTGAAAAAGGCGGAACGAGCCATGAGACAAATCAGAGCCAGCTACGACCACACCATCTACGCCTGCTACCTGGGTTACATCACTCAGGCCATCGTCAACAACTTCGCCCCGCTGCTGTTCCTGACCTTCCGCAGCAGCTACGGCATCCCCTTGGAGCAGATCACCCTGCTGGTGACGCTGAACTTCGGCGTCCAGCTGACGGTGGACTTCCTCTCCGCCCGGTTCGTGGACAAGATCGGCTACCGGGTTTGCGTGGTGGCGGCCCACGTCTGTGCCGCCCTGGGCCTGGTGTGCATGGGGACGCTGCCCCAGGTGCTGAGCCGTCCCTTTGCGGGGCTGTGCCTGTCTGTGGTGCTCTACGCCATCGGCGGTGGACTCATCGAGGTGCTGGTCAGCCCCATCGTGGAAGCCTGCCCCACGGAACACAAGGAAGCGGCCATGAGTCTGCTCCACTCCTTCTACTGCTGGGGGCATATGGGGGTGGTGCTGCTCTCCACCCTGTATTTCACCCTGTTCGGGGTGGAAAACTGGCCGTATCTCGCCTTCTTCTGGGCGGTTCTCCCGGCGGTGAACGCGGTCTACTTCTCCCAGGTGCCCATCCAGACGCTGGTGGAGGAGGGAGAGGGCCTCTCCATCGGGCAGCTGCTGCGGAGCAAGCTGTTTTGGGTGCTGTTCCTGCTGATGGTCTGCTCCGGCGCGGCGGAACAGTCCATGAGCCAGTGGGCCTCTACCTTCGCGGAGGACGGCTTGCAGGTGTCCAAGACCATCGGGGACCTGGCCGGTCCCTGCCTGTTCGCCCTGCTGATGGGCAGCTCCAGGGCCATTTACGGCAAGCTGGGGGAGCGGCTGCGGCTGGAGCCGTTTATGGCGGGCAGCGCCGTCCTCTGCGTGGTCAGCTACCTGCTGGCCTGTTTCAGCGGCAACCCGGCGCTGGCGCTGTTGGGCTGCGGCCTGTGCGGTTTTTCCGTGGGGATTCTATGGCCCGGCACTTTCTCCATCGCCGCCAAACGCTGCCCGGCGGGAGGCACCGCCCTGTTCGCCCTGCTGGCCCTGGGGGGCGACGTGGGCTGCGGCGGCGGCCCCACGCTGGTAGGACTGATGACCGGTGTGCTGAGCGGCAATTTGAAACGGGGGCTGCTGTTCGGTATCCTCTTCCCGGTGCTGTTGCTGCTCTGCCTGTGGCTGGTGGGGCGGATGAGCGGGAAACGAAACGCCTGATTTTATTTGGAATTGGGAAAGCCCAGGCACTCATGGGTGGGCGCCTGGACTTTTTTTGGTTGCTATCCTAATTTGTCAGTAAACGGGCAGTTACTTGTTATCGTCCTCTTTTTTTGTTTTTGCCTTTATTCAGCCAACCCACAGCTAAGGAAGCTCTGATTAAATGGCCTTGGATGGCTGGGCGAGCAGATTTTGCGCAAATCGAGGCGCAAAATCGCAGGAATCCTTTGTGGATTTCAAGATTTTGCAACGAAGAGTTGCACAAAATAAGCCGTCCAGACGCCGGGAGTTATTTAATCAGAGGTTCCCTAAACACAAAAAGGTCGAGCCTAAGCACAAATTGACTACGGCAGTGCTGACATCATAGGTAGAACTGACGACAGCGCTCAGGTAGAAACAACAGATGCAATAAAATATAAAACTGCTGTTTTTTTGTCCTTCATTTTTGACACTCCTGCACATTCCGGCGCGAAATGACTTTGCTCCGGAAAACGATTTATGATTCTCGTGACAGACTCTTTGCATATAGAATCACTATATCACTTTGCATCTGTCACTGATACCATGGAAGCGTAAAATGCAAGTAAAATGTGCAGAAAACCCAGGCGCTAATCGTTGAGCGCCTGGGTTTTTGGACGCAAATTGCGATCGTTTTTTCAGTGACGTCCGTTAGCGGATGGTCAGCAAAGAACCGGAAGTCCCCGGATGGCTGACGCCTGTGGCTTTTCCGCCGTCAGGTGCCTGCGCTGACGGTCAGCCCTTGTAATCCAGGGGCAGGGATTCCCAGCGGGCCTTGAAGGCAAAAGCGGCGTCCTTGGGCTGGCGCTGCCGGGTGAAGATGCCCTTCTTGTTGCCGTTGGCACGCATGATGCCCTCGGTGGTCTGGAAGTCCGCGAAGTTCCATACCAGCTCGCCCTGGATGAAGTCGTAGCTGTCGAAGACCCGGTGGTTCATGGCCAGGTATTCGTCCTGATACTCCTGGCTCCACATGACGGACGGCAGCTTGTGCTCGCTGGGCATGGTGTCCGCGCCGTACTCGGTGAAAATCAGGGGCCGGTCCCCGGCCAGGGCCTGCCAGCCATCCAGCTCCTTGTGGAAGGCGACCTCGGCGTCGCACATCTGGTAGCCGCCCATGACGTACCAGCCATAGTAGCGGTTCAGGGAGAGGAAGTCGCTGAACTGCCAGCCCTTGCTGGTGTTGGGCAGGCTCATCATGACGATGGCATAGGTGCGGGGGCGCTTCTGCACGTCCAGCTCATGGGCGTAGTCAAAGACCTCCTTGAAGTAGGCCTCGGTGCCCTCGCTGGTGCACTGGAGCTCGTTCAGGATGCTCCAGGCCACCACGCAGGCGTGGTTCTTGTCCCGGGTGATCATCTCCCGCAGGGCCTGCTTGTGGTTGACCAGCAGCTGAGGGGTGGTCTCCTTCTCGAACCAGCCCACCTTCTTGCCGTTGCCCTGGTTGGCGGCCAGGAAGTTCATGGTGCTTTCCATAAAGCCCACGGCGGGAACCTCGTCGATGATGAGGAAGCCCTCCTCGTCGGCCATCTGGTAGACCTCGTCGGCATAGGGATAGTGGCTGGTGCGGAAGCAGTTGGCGCCGATCCACTTCATGCACTCGAAATCCCGCTTGACGGTGGCCAGATCCAGGCCGCGGCCACGGATGTCGGCGTCCTCGTGCTTGCCGAAGCCCCGGAGATAGACGCTCTTGCCGTTCAGGAGGAACCGCTGGTTCTTCACCTCGAAGGTGCGGATGCCGATCTTCTCATAGTATTCATCCACTACCTTATCCCCGTCCAGGATGCGGATGACGATCTTGTAGAGGTAGGAGGCGTGGACGTTCCAGAGGTGGGCGTCCTTGACCAGCAGGGTGCCGGAGGCCCCGGCGCTCTCGGCCACCTTCGCGCCCTCGGCATCGTACAGCTCCACTGCCACGGGGGAACTGCCGTTGGTCTCCACGGTGTAATCCACAGCGGCATCGGCTCCGTCCAGCCGGTAGCTGACGGTGTAGTCCACAATGCTCTCTTTGGGGGTGACCACCAGCTTCACCGGGCGGTGGATACCGGCGTAGTTGTAGAAGTCAAAGTAAGGGGCGCTCATCTTCTTGCCGTTGGACAGGACGCCGGTGGTGCCGGCGGGGAGCATGTACTCGTTCAGTTCGTTGTTGGCCAGGACCACCAGCTTGTTCATGCCGTTGTAGTTCACCACGTCGGTGACCGGGGCCAGGAAGGGCAGGAAGCCGCCCTCATGGCTGACCACTTCGGTGCCGTTCACAAAGACACGGGCGCGGTGGGTCACGCTGCCAAAGCGGATGTTCAGCTCGCAGCCCTGCCATTCGCCGGGGACGAAGAAGTCCGTCTCATACCAGAAGTCGCCGGTGTACTCGCGGCTGTCCTTGTCGGTGAAGAAGTCGCAGAAGCTGGCGGGGACGGGCATGGAGATGGAATCGGGCAGACCGCCCGCCCAGCCTGCGTCTGCGCCCGCGCTCTCCGGGTCAAACTGGAAGCGCCACATACCGTCCAGGCTGGAAAAGCGGCGGGAAGTGGAGTTCACGGGGTACAAAAGAGAAGTTTTCATGGTCGTTTCCTCGCTTTCATATAGAACTTTTGTCTTAGATACCTGTTTCTATTTTATCATATGTTTGCTCAAAAATCAGGGATGATTTTAGGGGATGGTTGGACAATTTTGATATACCGCTTATTATTTGAACAAATCTGAGGAGGAGCGCACACAAGTAAACCGGAGGATTTTGTTGATGGTACACACTGCCGGGCAAGAGGAACCAGACACAGGGAAGGGTCATTTTTCATCATGGCGTATCACTTCGCCAGAGATCAGACATTCTTTGTCATCTCGGGCAGATACCAACTGTTGAACAAGGTTTGGATAACGCTCAGCAGATCTTCATCGGACAGCGCATCCTGGCTTTGCAGGTTGATGGAGATAGCGTGAAAGATACCATAGAAATAGATGTCCCGCACGATCAGCTTTTTGGGGGTAACATTGCCCGCCCAACGCAAATTGTGCTCGACGTTTTCTTTGACCTTTCGCATAAGATGAGAACGGTTCTGCTCTGACATCAGGATGGACACCCGCTCCTTGTTCTGGTGGCAGCAGCTGATGATCATCTCGAAAAACTGCCGTTCACCCAGAGCCGCTCCCCCATATCGCTCCTGCGATGTCTTTTTTATATTTTCCAGGAACTGATTTTCCGCGTAATTCACCAGCGCATAGACATCCTCAAAGTAGCGGTAAAAGGTCGTGCGGTTGTATCCGGCCAGGGTGGTGATCTCCCGAATGGTGATTCGGTTGATGCTTTTCGTCTTTGCCAGCTGGAAAAACGCAGTGACAAAGGATTCTCTTGTGGCATCCGTGATCTCTGGCTGTTTCTTCATAATTTACGTCCTCCCTGTAAATATCCAAATGGATATTGTTTTCATCTCGATAGATATATTATACAACAGTTGTCGCAGAGTGGCAAGGGGGAAAGCTACTCAATGCGACATATGTTGTAAATTGTTGCTTGATGATTAGCACTGAAAGTGGTAGAGTGATAATACAACAAATGTCGCAAGTCCGTTTGTTTGAGGTCTGTTTGCATCACAGCACGCAAAAAACGGGTATAACAGCAAAAATTAACCGTGTCTCATCATGCGACATCTGTTGTAATTTGATGCTTGATGATTAGCAGAAAGCGTGGTAGAGTGACAGCGCGACAAATGTCGTACACAGAAACCGATTGGATTCAAACACGGAACCCATAAAACGACAGGAGGAATTTCTATGATTCATATTTTCAGCAATATGAAGACCAAAGACCGGTGGCTGGCGCTGCTGTGCGTGTTGCTGGTCTGCGGTCAGGTGTATTTCGACCTGCGCCTGCCGGACTACACGGCGGAAATCACGGTGCTCATCAGCAGCGAGGTCACGGACTTGTCGCAATACTTCGTGGCCGGCGGGAATATGCTGGGCTGCGCCCTTTGCAGCGCCCTGTTGACGGTGGTGGTGGGCTATCTGGCGGCCATGATCGCGGCGAACTTCTCCTTTGATGTCCGGGCAAAGCTGTTCAACAAGGTCGCGGCCATGGGCAGCGGCGAGATCAAGCAGTTCTCCACCGCCAGCCTCATCACCCGCACCACCAACGACATCACCCAGATCCAGATGATCATCGCCATGGGACTGCAAATGATGCTCCGCGCCCCCATCATGGCGGTTTGGGCGATTATCAAAATCGTCGGGAAGAGCTGGCAGCTCTCCGCCGTGGTGGCTGCGGCGGTGGCCGTCGTTGTGGTCTCCCTCGTCGTCCTGCTGGCGATTATGATTCCGAAATTCCGCATTGTGCAGAAGCAGATCGACGATGTGAACCGTATTACCGACGAAAACCTGACCGGTATCCGGGTCGTCCGGGCCTTCAACGCCGAGCAGTATCAGGAGGACAAATTTGAGACGGCCAACGACAACCTGATGCGGACCCAGCTGTTCACCGGCAGAGGGATGGCGTTCCTTTCCCCCATTATGATGTTCGTTCAGAGCTGTGTCAGCGTAGCCATCTATTATGTGGGCGCCTGGCTCATCAACGACATTGAGGTGCCGCTGAATGGGACTGCGGCCGAGATCATGGCCGCTGTCTCTGGCCGTTCGGTCATGCTGGGCGAGGTCGTTTCGTTCAGCTCCTATGCGCTGTACGTTATCATGTCCTTTGTCATGCTGCTGATGATCTTCATGATGCTGCCCCGCGCCCAGGTGTCGGCCAACCGTATCAACGAGGTCATCGACTGCGACATCGCTGTGCAGGAGGGGACGGAAACCGTCGCTGAGGAGACCGGCAACATCGAATTCCGGGACGTGTCCTTCCGCTACCCCGACGCCTCCGAGGACTGTCTGAAGCACATCTCCTTCTCGGCGAAGAAGGGCGAAACCGTGGCCTTTATCGGCGCTACCGGTTCCGGCAAATCTACCCTGGCGGGTCTGGCCGCAAGACTCTATGATGTGACGGACGGAACCGTTCTGGTAGACGGCAAGGACGTCTCCAGCTACAGCTTTGAAACGCTCTACGACAAAATCGGCTACATCCCCCAGAAGGCGACCCTGTTCGCCAACACGGTGGAGGGCAACGTCACCTTTGGTAAGAGCGGGCACACGATGACTGACGCCGACGTGGACAACGCCCTGGACATCGCTCAGGCCACCGAGTTCGTTCAGGAGATGGACGGCGGAAAGGACGGCTGGATCGCCCAGAGCGGCTCCAACGTCTCCGGCGGCCAGAAGCAGCGGCTGTCCATTGCAAGGGCTATCGCCAGAAAACCGGAGATCCTGATTTTCGACGACTCCTTCTCGGCGCTGGATTACAAGACCGACCGCATTTTGCGGCAGAGAATCAAGACCGATTTGAAGGGGACTACCTGCCTCATCGTGGCCCAGCGTATCGGCACCATCCGCAATGCGGACAAAATCGTGGTGCTGGACAACGGCGCGGTGGCCGGAATCGGTACCCATGACGAATTGATGAAGACCTGCTCCGTCTATCAGCAGATCGCCCTGTCGCAGCTCTCTGCGGAAGAGCTTGCGGTGAACGCGTAAGGAGGTGCGTCTATTATGGCAGAAACCAATCGAACCAGAGCTGCCGCGCCCATGAGAAGAGGCCCGATGGGCCGCGGCCCCATGGGCGGCGGAGGCGGCGGAAAAGCCAAAAATATGCGGGGCGCTTTAGCGAGCCTGCTTTCCTATTGCAAAAGCCAGACGGGCATCATCCTGTTCGCCCTGGTGCTTGCCGCCATCGGCGCGGTCTTTACCATCATCGGCCCGAACCAGATCAGTCGGCTGACTGACTATATTTACGATGGGCTCTCCACCGAAATTGATATGGCCGGCGTCCAGAGCGTGGCGCTGCTGCTGCTCGGAATTTACCTGGCCAGCGCCCTCTGCAGCTTCGTCCAGCACTACATCATGCAGACCGTGACCCAACGGACGGCCAAACGGCTCCGCGGGGATATTGACACCAAAATCAACCGCCTGCCCCTGAAATTCTTCTCCGGCAACGCCGCAGGCGACGTGCTTTCCCGCATGACCAACGATGTGGATATGATCGGCCAGGCCATGTCCAACAGCCTTTCCAACCTGGTCACGGCCATTGCTCAGCTCGTGGGCTGCCTCATCATGATGTACTACACGGACTGGGTGCTGGCGACCACCACCGTCCTCTCCACCCTCATCGGCCTGGTGCTGATGGTGGTCATCATGAGCCGCTCTCAGAAATACTTCACCGCCCGGCAGGAAAGCCTGGGCACCCTGAACGGCTACATTGAGGAGATGTACGCAGGCCACGACGTCATCCACATCCTGAACGCGGAGGACGAGGCGAAGGAAACCTTCTCCTCCATGAATCAGGCGGTCAAAACCGCAAACTTCCGCTCTCAGTTCCTGTCCGGCCTGATGCAGCCGCTGATGACCTTCGTGGGCAACCTGGGCTATGTGGCGGTCTGCGTGGTGGGCGCCTGGCAGATCATTGAAGGCAACATCACCTTCGGCGTCATCACCGCCTTCCTGATTTACACCCGCCTGTTCGAGTCTCCCCTGCGGCAGATCTCCCAGGCCATGACCCAGGTGCAGTCCTGCGCGGCGGCCTCCGAGCGTGTCTTTGAGTTCCTCTCCGAGGAGGAGATGGAGGACGAATCCGACAAGACGCAGCGCATTGAACAGGTGCGCGGCGAGGTGGAGTTCCGCCATGTGAAGTTCGCCTATCCCAACGCCCCGGAGAAGGAAATCATCCACGATTTCAGCGCCAAGGTGCAGCCGGGGCAGAAGGTGGCCATCGTCGGCCCCACCGGCGCGGGCAAGACCACCATGGTCAACCTGCTGATGCGGTTCTTTGAGCCGACGGGCGGGACGATTCTGATTGACGGCGTTCCCACCACCGACATCCCCAGAAGCAACGTCCACAACCAGTTTGGCATGGTGTTGCAGGACACCTGGCTGTTTGAGGGGACGGTTCGGGAGAACCTGCTCTACAACACCAAGGGCGTCACTGAGGAGCAGATGATAAACGCCTGCAAAGCCTGCGGCATCCACAACTTCATTCAGGCGCTGCCCCACGGCTATGACTCCGTCCTGAGCGACAACACCGCCATCTCCGCCGGGCAGAAGCAGCTGATGACCATCGCCAGAGCCATGATTCAGAACAGCCCCATGCTGATTTTGGACGAGGCAACCTCCAGCGTGGACACCAAGACCGAGATGCTGACCCAGCAGGCCATGGACAAGCTGACGGACAAGCGCACCAGCTTCGTCATCGCCCATCGGCTGTCCACCATCAAAAACGCCGACCTCATCCTGGTCATGCGGGAGGGCGACATCGTGGAGCAGGGCAGCCACGAGGAGCTGCTGGCCCAGAACGGGTTCTATGCAGAGCTGTATAACAGCCAGTTTGAGGAGGCGTCTTGACCAAAGCGCCGCAAGTGTTGTGATTGGAGAGTGCGCTCCGCAGGAACAGCCCCAGACGGACAGGGTTCCGTCTGGGGGCCGTTCTGTTTGAAAATCGTTGAAATACCGTCTATTCAATGAAAGCCGGATGATGTATAATGGACTTGTCACGTTGACAAATCGGAATTTGCGGGAGGCCCGGCATGGAAAAGAACAAGATTCTTTTGATCAACGATATATCTGGATATGGGAAGGTGGCATTGTCAGCGATGATCCCTATTTTATCCCATATGAAGTTCCAGGTTTTTAATTTGCCAACAGCGGTGGTGTCAAATACCCTGGATTATGGTCAGTTTGAAATACTGGATACGACAGACTATATGAAAAAGACGCTCAAAGTGTGGGATAATCTCGGTTTTTCCTTTGACGCCATCTGTACAGGATTTATCACCTCCGCGGAACAGGCGGAACTCGTCTATGAATATTGCAAAGAGCAGAAGAAACAGGGGACGAAAATCATCGTAGACCCAATTATGGGCGACGATGGGAAACTTTACAATGGAATTACAGAGAAGACAGTCCTCTATATGACAAAGCTCTGCGCCGTGGCAGATGTCATTGTGCCCAACATCACAGAAGCGTGTATCATGACAGGGGTTGACCCGCAAAAGGACGATTATACATATGCAGACGTACAAGAAATTCTGGAGAAATTTTACGCTCTGGGATGTGGGTCAGTGGTGATAACAAGTATTCCGTATGAAAATGCAAGTTGTACCATTCTTTCGGAGGATAGCGCGTCTGGATTTGAAGCGATCCCTTATAAGGAAATACCGGTAAGGTTCCCGGGGACGGGAGATATCTTTGCGGCAATTGTGGCGGGAAAAACACTCCGGGACGATCATTTGGAGAATGCTGTACGAGCCGCAATGCAGGCTGTTTCTTATTTGATTTCAAAAAATGAAACCAATATTGACAAATACAAAGGGATACCTATCGAGCGATATTTGGAGGATATTTTGTGATGGCGAGAAGACCAAAAATCCGGATCACGTTAATTGACAGAAAAGGGCCAAAGGGATGTCACCGGGGACACAGGGTTGGGGATTCCTTTGACTTTGACACAGAACGGGGAAAGCTGTGTCCTATGGCAATGCACGTAGCATTTCCATATGTTGATATATTGAGATATGGCGGAGAAATACCGGGGCAGCCGGAAGGAACCGCTGTGTTTTGCTGCCCTGATGTTGACACCATCAACGTGTTCAAAATCGAACGCGTGGAAGACGAGAGGAAAGAGACAAACGGCTGAAAAGAGGATAAAACGCTCCCCGCACACGACAGAAGCTGTGTACGGGGAGCGTTGTTTGCAGGAATCAATGGGTATCAGGCTGAGGGGAGGACGAAACGGGTCCTCCTCATGTGAGCGCGATTTACAGGCTGTTGTGGATGGTCTCCAGCACCACGTCCAGGTCCTTCACGCCGATCTGGCCGGGAGCGGAGGCCTTGGCGGCGGCGCCGAAGGTCATGGAAGACCCAAGGCTCTCACCCACCAGGCGGCTGATGACGCCGGTGCCCGCCATGGACATGGTGATGATGGGCCGGTCGGCGAAGTTGGTGGCCATTTCCTCGGTGGCGGCCAGCAGGGTGATAACGTCCTTCTTACAGGTGGGCATCACGGCGATCTTGGGGATATCCGCGCCCATGTCCTGCATCTTGCGCAGGCGGTACACGATGTCGGACTGGGAGGGGGTCTTGAAGAAGTCGTGGTTGGAGGCGACCACCTTGACCCCGGCGGCGTGGGCGGCGGCGATGATGTCACTGACAATGGCGTCCCCGGTGAAAATTTCCACGTCGATGAGGTCCACGGTGCCGGAGGCGACCACGTCCTTCAGCAGCTGGGCGTAGACTTCCGGCTCGATGGCCTTTTCGCCGCCCTCTTTGGCGGTGCGGAAGGTGCAAAGCACGGGGATATCGCCCAGCACCTGCTGGAGCTTCCCGGCGGTCTCGATGACCTTGGCGGTGTCGAACACGTCCTCATACCAGTCGATGCGCCACTCCACCACGTCCACGGGGATGGAATCGAAGGTGGCGGCCTCGGCCAGGATGGCCTCCTGGGTCACGCCCACGATGGGGACGATGATTTTGGCCTTGCCCTCGCCAATGCGGCAGTTTTTCACGACGACAGGATTCATATAAAACAGCTCCTTTGAATCATTATAGCATAGATTCCCCGCCGGAGGACGGGGAATCCGCAAAGTTTTGTCAGTTCTCGCTGCTCTCGATCAGCTTGGCATAACGCAGGTTGATGAACAGGCCCAGCAGCACGCCGATGGCGGTGAGGACGATGTTCATGACCATAACGCCAGCGGGGGTCATGTTGGAGGCGGCGGTCAGGATGGTGTAGTTGCACAGGGAAGAGGCGATCATCACCAGCGCGGTGACGGTGCCCTTGATTTTGGGGAAGATCATGTTGCAGACGGAGGTGGCGATTTGCAGCAGGCCGCCCGCGCCGGCCCAGCCAATGATGAACGCACCGGCCACGCACAGGGTCTGGCTGGGGAACATCAGCACCACGATGAGAGTGGCCAGGCAGATGGCGGGGTAGACCAGGATGAAGCGCACGTCCTTGATCTTACGGGTCAGCAGGGCGGTGACCACCAGGGCGATGAGGGTGCCCATGGAGTAGTAGGTCTGCATGATGGAGGGGTCTTCCCAGCCCACGTTGGTCTTGGCGAAGTTCTGGGCGCAGTTCAGCCACAGCTGGAAGGTGCCGGTGCAGGTGAAGCCCACCAAAATCATGGCGATGGACTCGATGGAGAAGTGGGTCTTTTTCAGGCTCTCCAGCAGGCCCTCCTTCTTCTCTCCCGCGGCCAGGTCGGTGTCGGGCAGGGGCAGGAAGAAGATGAGGACCATCAGGACGATGTAAGCGCCGCCGAAGACGTAGAACAGGGGGTTATAGGAGACCAGGCCGGACACAGTGGAGGTGACGGCCACGCCCAGGAAGAAGGGCAGCAGCATCTGGGAGATGGCGATGAAGAACTTGATGCCCATGGTGGCGACGCCGGGGGCCTGGTAGATGATCTCGGCCACGGCGGGATAAATGCCGGTGTCCAGGAAGGAGTTGGCGATGCCGCCCATGATGGCGCAGACGTAGGCAATCTGATAGCCGCCGTTGGTGCCCGCGTTAAAGGCCATGGCCAGGCCCAGCAGGTAGATGGCGTAGGAAGCGCCGCCGATCATGACGGAAATTTTACGACCCAGCTTGTCGGACAGAGGGCCGGCGAAGGGCAAGGCGATGAGGCGGCCCAGGCCCAGGGCGGCGGAGATGGCGGTGATGGACATGGCCTCCACGCCCCAGCTGGCGGCCAGGGCTTCCTTGATGACGGACTGGCCCAGGACGGAGCAGCCGACGCCGTGGAGGAAGTAGTTCAGATACAAAATCAATGCGGCAGGATAATACTTTGCCATGCTTTTGGTTTTCATTTTGTTCCCTCTTTAATCAATGAATATTGAATTTTGATGATTTCCTTTTTGTTCAGCATTGCCTTGAAACCCCTCCGCCACCGCCTAAAGGCGGCGGCCCTCCTCCCCTTTCAGGGGAGGCAAGGGGGTTAGTGCTTGACATTTAGCCGCCAGTCACAAAACAGGGGCCGTTTCAAAAGGCAATCATCGTTTCACTGGATGCTCTCAAATGCCCAGCTTCTCCTTCATGTAATCCACAGGGGTAGATTTGCCGGTGTACAGCTCGATGGCGATGAGCGCCTGGAAGAGCATCATGCCCATGCCGTTGTAGACCTGGGTACAGCCGGCTTCTCTGGCCTGCTTAATCATCAAGGTCTCCCGGGGGGCGTAGACGGTATCGGTGACGATCAGCTCCGGGTGGAAGTAAGAGGGGTCGGGGATGTTAGTCCGGTCCTCCAGGGGGTGCATCCCCATGCCGGTGGCGTCGCAGAGCAGGTCGGCCTGACCCATCAGCTCCCTGAGCAGGGCTTTGTCGCCCAGGTCGTGCATATCGGCTTTGCAGGCGGTGTTCCGGTTGATGATGTCCACGATCTCCTCGCCGCGGGCATAGAACTTGTCCTTGATATTGAAGATGTGCAGCTCGGCGATGCCGTCCAGCGCGCCCCGGACAGCGATGGCGGTAGCGGCGCCGCCGGTGCCGATGAGGACCATCTTCATGCCCTTGAAGTCGATGCCTTCCTCTTTGATGGCCTGCCAATAGCCCATGCCGTCGGTGTTGTAGCCCTTCAGGAAGCCGGTGACGTTGCCGTCGGCGTCCCGGGTGTTGACCACGGTGTTGATGGCCCCGCACAGGCGGGCGGCTTCGTCCACGTCGTCCAGATACTGGTGGACCACGGTCTTGTTGGGCATGGAGATGTTGGAACCCAGCATTTTCAGCGCCCGGATGCTCTGGACCGCGTCCTTGAGGGAATCGTTGTCCACCTCAAAGGCCAGCTGAATGGCATCCACGCCGATTTTGTCGTAAGCCAGGTTGTGGGTGGTGGGGGACTGGCTGTGGCGGATGGGATACGCCATCAGACCAACCAGTTCGGTGTGACCGGTGATGTTCGGCATAAAAAACTCCTCTTTCCTTTGAATAGATAAACCGTGGTTTTGTCCCGCGGCCTGTGGGTACTCCGGGGAGACGGGGAGCTGATCATACGGCATACCTGTCCCTCCACTTTGTTAAATAATAAACGATATGAAACGGAAAAACCAATATATCTTTCGTGAGGGGTGTATAGGTTTCGTTGATGAAAGAGGAAAATTCATTGATGAAACCTCACTCATACGCCCGGGTGATGTTTTTCAGCCAGCCGTACTTTTTGTAGTGCCGGTAGACAAAGGGGATCTTATAAAATTCGTCCAGGCAAACGATGAGATACACCGCTTTTACCGGTAATTTCAGCACAAAAGCGCAGAAAAAGCTCACCGGCACCGCCACCAGCCACATGTCGATGGTGTCGCAGAGCAGACCGAACCGGGTGTCGCCCCCCGCCCGGAAAATGCCCGCGATGACCAGGGTGTTGATCTCCTGGCCGATGACATAGTAGCTGTTGACGAGCAGCATGAAGTTGAGGTAGTCCTCACCGGTGGTGCTGAGGGAGTAGAACTGGAACACCAGAGGCCGGGACAGCAAAATCAGCAGTCCGGTCAGCGCCCCCACCACCAGCGTCAGGTGGCAGAGGGTTGCCCCCATGGAGCGGGCCTCCTCCATGCGGTCATCGCCGATGGCCTTGCCCAGCAGCACGATCCCTGCGCTGGACATGCCGTAGCAGACAGTGGTGCAGAGGTTGCGGACGGTGCTTGCTACGGCGTTGGCGGCCACCACGTCGGACCCCAGGTGACCGAAGATGATGGAGTAGGTGGAGAAGGCCAGGGTCCAGACCATGTCGTTGAGCAGGGCGGGCACCGCGTAGCGGACGAAGTCCCGCAGCAGCTTGGGGTGGGACCCCATCAGCACCGGCCAGGAGTAGTCCAGCACCCTGGAACGCACCGCGTCCAGCAGACACAGCCCCAGCTCCACCGTCCGGGCAATGGCGGTGGCAATGGCGACGCCTACCACGCCCAGTTTGGGCGCGCCCAGCAGGCCGAAGATGAACACCGCGTTCAGGCAGATGTTCAGCGCCAGGGCGGTGGAGCTGATGGCGGTGCTGAGTCTGGCCCGCTCCATGCTGCGCATGGTACACTCGTAGACCTGGGACCCGGCCATCATCAGGTAAGACACCCCCACGATGCGCAGGTAGCCGGAGCCGATGCGAATGAGTTCGGCGTCGTTGGTGAAGATGCGCAGGAACAGGCCGGGCAGGAACACCCCCACCGCCGCCGCCAGCGCCGTCACGGCCAGGGAGATCTTGAAGGCGATGCCCATGACCGCCTGAATGGAGCGGCGGTCGCCCTTGCCCCAATACTGGCTGACCATCATGGAAATGGCCGAGTTGACGCCGAAGAAGAAGCCGGAGATGAGGAAATAGAGCTGGTTTGCCAGGGATACCGCAGACAGCGCGTCCTCCCCCACGTAGCCCAGCATGAGCACGTCGGCGGAGTTCACCGCCGCGCTGATGATGTTTTGCAGTACGATGGGCAGGGCCAGCCGCCACAGCTGGCGATAGAAGCGTTTCTTCTGGTCGGTGAGAATGGGATTCATGGGAAAGCTCCTCCTTTGCGGAAGCGTTTTACAGATATTATAATGAGGGAAGGGGTATGACGCAAGAGGGAAATGTCCGGACAAACAGCCGGGACGAAAAAAACGCCTGCCAAACCAAAACGGAATGGCGGGCGGAACCGCGGAAAACGGGGAAACCCTGTGTTCAATTAGCAATACTGGGGAAACCGGAGACTGACGGGGTCATCCCGACTTCCTGTTGACAGTGAGGAGTATATCACATGCAGGCTGGAGTTGTCAATGTGAAATCCAAAGAGAACAAACTTTCCCCCGGAGAACTGCCTTTGAAATTGCCCGCCCCTCACCTGAAAGGGCAGGGAGGGGAGAAGCCCCGGACGTGGGGGGCGCGCGGGGGGCGGGGGGGGGGGAGAAAGGCACGACCCCCTAAGAGAGAGGA
>JAJQAS010000253.1:23453-25321 GCA_021203685.1 Clostridiales bacterium
GGTCCTATCACGCGCAGACGGAAAAGGTACAGAGAGCAGGTACAGATACCACAGGATCTGACAGAATTGAATTTTGCAAAAGACAGAACAAAAATGAGCAAAACCTTTCGGTGCAAGCAGTTCTGCATTTTGCGGGGCCTCCGTATAAATTATGCAGAAAAAATGGTCAATTATGCAGGATAACTGTCAAAATTGCAGAAAATCGAAATTTTACTTGCAATTTGACAGAAAATGATGTACTATAATCGTGACGGCAAAGGGGTCGCTCAGATGAGCCTTTTGTGCGGAACGATTTTTCGGAGTTGTTTCCGCTTTTTCAGCCTTTTCCGGAGGGCGCGCCTGCGCCCCTCGCGGGAGGCCGGGGCAAAGGTGCAGGGTGGCGGACCCAGTCCTGCGCCGGATGACCGGCCTGTATTCAACCGTGTGGGGTTTCGTACCGCCCCGCCAGGAAAGGATGTTTTATTTATGGCAATCAACAACGCTTATCTGAACAGTGTCTATGAGGACCTGGCCGCCCGCTACGCGGAGCAGTCCGAGTTCCTGGAGGCTGTCCACGAAGTCCTGGAGACCCTGGTCCCCGTGGTGGAGGCCGACCCCCGCTATGAAGAGCAGAACATCATTGGCCGCATCGTCGAGCCGGAGCGCACCGTCATCTTCCGTGTGCCCTGGGTGGACGACAACGGCAAGGTGCAGGTGAACCGCGGCTACCGCGTCCAGTTCAACTCCGCCATCGGCCCCTATAAGGGCGGCCTGCGGTTCCGTGACAACGTGAACCTGTCCATCATCAAGTTCCTGGGCTTCGAGCAGATTTTCAAGAACGCTCTGACCACCCTGCCCATGGGCGGCGGCAAGGGCGGCTCCGACTTCGACCCCAAGGGCAAGAGCGACGGCGAAGTGATGCGCTTCTGCAAGAGCTTCATGACCGAGCTGTGCAAGCACATCGGCCCTGACACCGACGTGCCCGCCGGCGACATCGGCGTGGGCGGCCGTGAGATCGGTTATATGTTCGGCCAGTACAAGCGGCTGACCAACAGCTGGACCGGCGTCCTCACCGGCAAGGGCCTGACCTACGGCGGCTCCCTGGCCCGTACCGAGGCCACCGGCTTCGGCCTGTGCTACTTCGCCAACGCCCAGCTCCGGGACAACGGCCAGAGCTTTGAGGGCAAGCGGATCCTCATCTCCGGCTCCGGCAACGTGGCCATCTACGCCAACCAGAAGGCTACCCAGCTGGGCGGCAAGGTCATCGCCATGTCCGACTCCAACGGCTATATCGTGGACGAGAACGGCATCGACTACAAGGTCATCCAGGTCATCAAGGAGCAGAAGCGGGATCGCATCAGCACCTACCTGAACTATGTCCCCACCGCCAAGTATGTCCAGGGCTGCTCCGGCATCTGGACCGTCAAGGCTGACATCGCCCTGCCCTGTGCCACCCAGAACGAGATCGACGAGGATTCCGCCAAGGCTCTGGTCGCCAACGGCGTCATCGGCGTGTTCGAAGGCTCCAACATGCCCTGCACCCCCGAAGCCATCGCCGTCATCAAGGGCAATGGCCTGCTCTACAGCCCCGGCAAGGCTTCCAACGCCGGCGGCGTGGCCACCTCCGGCCTGGAGATGAGCCAGAACTCCGAGCGCCTGAGCTGGACCTTCGAGGAGGTCGATTCCAAGCTCCAGGGCATCATGGAGTCCATCTACGACGCCTGCGCCGCTGCTGCCGAGAAGTACGGTATGCCCGGTGACATCCAGGCGGGCGCCAACATCGCCGGCTTCCTCAAGGTCGCCGACGCTATGCTGGCCCAGGGCGTGTGCTACTAATCGAATAAGTAAAGCGTAACAAAGGCCGCTGGCGGGGTTCCGTCGGCGGCCTT
>JAJQAS010000150.1 GCA_021203685.1 Clostridiales bacterium
TAGAAACGCAGCTTCCAATTCACGCATTTGGGGGTTGACTTTTAATAGTTAATCTCTCCTTTTAGTGGAAGATGGGGAAGGTCTGCTTCAAAATATTGTCCGTGTAGTCGGTGATGCTGGTGTAGATGGGCAGCATTTGCGCATAAATCTTGTGGTTTTCCATGTTGGGCTGGAAGGTGTCCCGCACCTGGACCATGTTCTCGACGGCCTCTTCAAAGCTGCCGTATACCCCTTCTTCCACGGCCACGCAGATGGCGCTGCCCAGTCCGGCCGCGCCGTTGACCACGTTGCGGCAGGTTTCCACGCCGAATACGTCAGCAAAGATCTGCATAAACAGGGGGCTGTTGGAGCCGCCGCCGCAGATGATGATCCGGTCCAGCGTTGTGCCCAGCTCGTTGGTCATATCGTCCACATGGCGCTTCATGGTCAGGGCCACCGCCTCCAGGATGGAGCGGTAAATGTGGCCCCGGGTGTGGCGGCCATCGAAGCCGATCATAATGCCCTTCTTATATTGGGCGTCCACCGGGGCCAGCCACTCCAGCACGGTCATCAGGCCGTCGCTGCCCACGGGGACCTGCTCCGCCTCCCGGCCCAGCAGCTCCTCCGCAGAGATGCCCTGCTCCCTGGCCAGCTGCTCATAGCTGTCCCCCAGGATGTCCCGGAACCAGCTGATGGTCCACATGCCCCGGCGGATGCCGTTGCTGTCGTAGAGATATTTGTTGGGGACGCAGGAGAACTTCGGCCAGACGGCTTTGGTGTTTTTCAGGTTCTCTTTGCCCTCCATCATGGCGGCGGTATAGGTCCCCAGAGAGATGCAGGCGGTGTGTTCGCCCATGCAGCCGGTGCCGAGGCCCTCCACGGCCTTGTCGTTGCCGGTGGCCACCACGGGCAGCCCTACGGGGAACCCTGTCTGACGGGCGGCTTCGGGGGTCACATAACCCAGCACATCCCCCGGCATCACCAGGTCAAAGAGCATATCCCGGGTCATGCCGTTGGCGGCATAGTCCGCTTCGTTTTCGGACCAGGCCCAGCGGTCCACGTCGATGGGCCAGCCACCCTCGTAATTAGAGACCGTGTCCTTCTTTTCCCCGGTCAGGCGATAGGTGATGTAGCCGGAAGAGGCCACGATATACTTCACGTCCGGGTTGCTGCCGTCATAGGGCTGAGAGACACGCACGTCCATCCAACTCAGAGCGGGCTGCGCCAGGGAGCAGTCCGCCTTCAGATAAGCTTTGCAGTAACGGATGGTGCAAAGGCCGATACCGATGATGTCCGCCGGGTCGCCCTGGAAGCTGGCCATGCAGCGGCGGCCCGCCGTGCAGATGGCGTCCCACCAGTCGTCGTCCGGGTGCTCCACATAGCCGGGCTGGGGCAGGTCATAGGGCCGGAGGGCTGCTTTCCCCTCGCAGACGATGTTGCCCTTTACATCGAAAATCAGGATCTTGGCGCTCTGGGAACCTTCGTCAATCCCAATGATATATTTTTCGCTCATAGCGTTCCTCCTTGGATACAGCAGGGCGGACCGCCCGCCCGGAGAGCGGCGGTCCGCCGGAATAGAAATTGATTACCGCACCAGATAACCGCCGTCCACGACGAGGACGGTGCCGTTGACGTAATTAGACGCCTGGCTGGCCAGGAATACAGTAGCCCCCATCAGGTCCTGCCGCTCGCCCCAGCGGTCAGCGGGAACATGCTCTTTGATCTTGATATACTTCTCATTGTTGGCGCTTCCGGTGCCGGAGGTCATGGCGGTCTGGAAGTAGCCGGGGGCGATGCCGTTGACCTGGATGTTATACTTGCCCAGTTCGTCGGCATAGGCCTTGGTCAGGCCCATCAGGCCGGCCTTCATGGCTGCGTAGGCAGGGGAACCAAGTCCGCCCAGGAAGGAGAACAGGGAGCAGATGTTGATGATCTTTCCGCTCTGCTGGGGGATCATGTACTTGGCCACAGCATGGCTCAGGTCAAAGGCGCCGGTCAGGTTGATGGCGATCATGGGATCCCACTCGGCGCGGCCGAAGTCCAGCACGTCGGCGATCTTGCAAATGCCGGCGCAGTTGATCAGGATGTCGATCTTGCCGTAAACCTCCACGCACTTTTCCGCGATCTTGTCGCAGATGCCGTCCTCACACAGGTCGCCCTGCATGAAGTAGTACTTGACGCCGCAGTCCTCGATGAGCTTGCGGGTGGTGCCGTCGTCCTCCACATAGGCGAAGCAGAAGATGTTGGCGCCGGCCTTGGCCATGGCCAGGGCGAACGCCTGTCCCAGGCCGCTGCAGCCGCCGGTAACGATGGCGTTTTTACCTTTCAGGCTGAAAAAGTCCATGGAAAAATCGTTGATGTCGTAGCTCATGATGGTTCCTCCTGTTATAAAGATAGATTTTTGAGAGACGGCCGAAGGGACCCGGCCGCCGCCGGGAGAGAAAAAAGCAGGCAACTCTGGTTTGTAGAAAACCAAAGTTACCTGCTCTTGCTTCTCTTTGTAACTGGTTTCAGTATAGTGCTTTGGAAATATTCTGTCAACTGTCATTACGGAGAAAAATGAGATAGTAATTTGTGCATTTTGACGAATTTTTAGCAATCCCAGAGAGGCTTGTTGGTGGTAGAGACAGCGATGACGCCAATGTTCAGGGCGTTGATGATGTCTTCCTTGTCCAAAATCATGCCGCTGGCTGTGAAAGGACGCTGCACACCCTCCGTCAGGTAGGCGATCCCCTTGGTCAGCCCGGCAGGCATAAACTCAATGATGTCCGGGTCGCTGGTTTTGATCAGCTTTTCCACGTTCCGGTAGGCCATTACGTCGTAGATATGGTAGCGCTGGATGGTAAACAGCCCCAGCATTTTGGCCCGCTTGATGAGAGCAGGCTTGGAACTGATGATCCCGTCCGCCTGGGTGAACTGCCGGATGAAATCGACACTGACCTCCTTTGGCGCCAGACCTACGATCAGGTCGATGTGGACGATGACCTTTTTCCCGGCCTGCTTCAGGGTGTCCACAATGGAACCGATGTTGCAGATGTCCCCGTAAATCACATAGACCACCGGGTTTTCCACTTTCAGTGCCTCCCTCAGCCATTCCTCATTTTTGATGGAGGGAATGACCGGATAGCTGTCGCTGTATTCAATAAATTCTGACAACGTAAGAGACATAGCAAACTCCTAATCACCGCAAAGATCCCCAAGAAGGGGCGCTTTCAGTTTACCCAGTCCGTGTTCACCGTTCAGGGAACCGCCAGCGGCCAGGCATTCCTCCGCCCAGCGGCGCACCAGACCCTCCCCGGCTCTGTGTTCCTCTCCGGTGGCGGGCAGCAGGTTGACGTGCAAATGGTTCTCCCAGGCGTGGCCAAAGAGAACGCCCCGCAGACCGGTTTCCCGCAGACCGGACCGATACATCTCCAATGTTTCGCCAAAGGTCATCCCCCGGCAGACATAATCTGTTCCCAGCTTGGTGATGGTCGGGTCGAATCGGTGCGCGGCGGCGATCTCCGTGTTGCAGCACTCGGCTGCGGCGTGGCGATAGGCGTTGAGCCGGTCCGTCTCCGCGTCCCCGGTGACAGCCCAACTCCGGTCCAGGTCGCAGCCGCACCCCTCCGCCAGGTCCATCAGGGCGTCGCAGAGGGCCTCCAGGCCGTCCGCCGCTCCCGCCAGCTCACAGTAGATCATCCCGTCGAAGTCCGGGTCCGGTACGGGGACCCCCCGAATGGCGGACAGCCGCTGCCGGTGAGACTCGATCAGGTCGATGGCCGAGCGGTCCAGGTATTCCACCGCCCAGATGGCGGCGTCCGGGTCCCGGGGGAAATCCTGCTGAATGTCATCCACAAAACAGCACAGCGCCTCGTCAGAGGGGAAGAAGAACCCCAGCCCCCAGCGCTCCTCCGGCAGGGGGAGCAGTTTCAGCCGGGCGGAGACGATGACATCCTGAAC
>JAJQAS010000032.1 GCA_021203685.1 Clostridiales bacterium
AAACTGAACAAGGAGACCAAGGCGGAGGAGCTGCGGCTGCTCTATGTGGCCATGACCCGGGCCAGGGAGAAGCTCATTATGGTGATGAGCTTCAACGAAGCGGAAAAGGAGCTGTGTAAGTTACTGCCCGACGCAGGCCCCAACCCGGAGCCGGAGGCTCTGTTCCAGCTGGACTGTGTGGGGAAGTGGATGCTGCTGCCCGTGCTGGCCCGGCCCGACGGGGAGGCTCTGCGCTTCGGCCAGCGGCCCAACGCCTATGCAAAAACCATCGACCACTGGGACATCCACCTGGTTCACGCGGAAACCGACTGGCTGATCGACACGCTGGCCCTCCGCCCGGCGGAGCCGGAGACGGCTGCGGAGCAGCCGGACGAGGCGGCGGTGGCGGAGCAGCTCCGCTGGCGGTACCCCTGGCAGGAACTGACCGACCTGCCCTCCAAGGTGACAGCCACCCAGATGAAGGGCCGTTTGCTGGACGAGGAGGCGGCGGAGGAAACGGCGCAACCTCTGCCCCCATTGGCGTTCCGCCGCCCGGCCTTCGACCAGGCCCGGCGGGGATTGACCGCCGCCCAGGCAGGCAGCGCCATCCACGCCGTCATGGAGCACATCGACCTGAAAAAGGCGGACACCGTTCTGGGGGTGCGGGAGGAACTGGAACGGCTGACCGCCGGAGGCTGGCTCTCCTCGGAGCAGGCCAGAGCGGTGGATCCGGCGAAGGTGGCCGGGTTCTGGGCCTCGCCTCTGGGCCGGGAGGCCGCTGGGTCTCCCCGGCTCCGGCGGGAGTTCAAGTTCTCCATCCTGGCCCCCGCCGGGCGGTTCTACCCCGCCGCCGGAGAGGGGGAAGAGGTGCTGCTCCAGGGCGTGGTGGACTGCTGCTTCACCGGCCCGGATGGTTTCACGGTGGTGGATTTCAAGTCCGACCACATCCGCCGGGGCGGCGAGATCCGGCGGGCGGAAGAGTACCGGGGCCAGCTGGATGTTTACACCCAGGCCCTGGAGGAGATTTTTGACCAACCTGTGACCCGGCGGGTGGTGTGGTTCTTCCAGACGGGCCAGGGCGCGGAGCTGTAGGCAAAAATCTGTACAGGGGAACGAAATTTTTTCTCAAAAAGCCCTTGCATTTTGGGGAAAGGCGTGCTATGATAACCTCTGTTGTATGTGGATTTTCTTTTTATTTTGTCAATTTGAAAGAGGTGAACAAAAATGAAGGCAGGGATCCATCCCGATTACCAGCAGACCACCATTCGCTGTGCTTGCGGCGCCGTTTACCACACCGGTTCCACCAAGAAGGACATCCGCGTGGAAGTCTGCGCCAAGTGTCACCCCTTTTTCACCGGTAAGCAGAAGATGGTGGATACAGGTGGCCGTGTGAGCCGCTTCAACAAGAAGTTTGGCTTCGACAAGTGATTTGATCGGGAAAGCGAACGCTGCGTTGCAAAACGCGGCGTTTTTTCCTTTTTTGTGGGTTTCTCCAGGGAAATGCACTTTTCTTTTGCTGCGGGATAGACTATAATACAGGTAGAATGTCAACCGGACAAATTCATAGTCTAACCACCCCTTTGCCTCGACCGCGCTGTGATAAGCTGTTAGCCGCTAGCTATTAGCTGTTAGTCAGGCACTACAAACCAATCGCAAACAGCTGCAAATAAAAACTGAGAGCGAAACCAACCGTTTGTAAAGCAATACAAACAGGAAGCGTAGTGCTTAAAAGCAAAGAACTGTAAGCTAAAAGCTAAGAGCTAATAGCTAAAATTGGAAGATGCTTCTCATGGAGCTGAGCAAAGGGGACAATCAAAATTTTTTATTGGAGGTACTACCATGCTTCAGCGAATCGACCCGAAAGAACTGACCCCAAACCCCTTCTCTCTCATCGGCGACCAGTGGATGCTCGTCACCGCCGGGGACGAACACAGCGTCAACACCATGACCGCCAGCTGGGGCGGCGTGGGCATCATGTGGGGCAAGCCCGTGGCCACCTGCTACATTCGCCCCCAGCGGTACACCAAGACCTTTGTGGACGAGGAGGACTACTTCACCCTGTCCTTCCTGCCGGAGGCGTATCGGAAGGAGCTGCAATTCTGCGGCAGCCACTCCGGCCGGGACGTGGATAAGTTCGAGGAGTGCGGCTTCAACATTCGGGAGGCCCAGTGCGGCGCGCCCTACATCGCCCAGGCCGAGCTTGTGCTGGTGTGCAAAAAGCAGTACGCCCAGCCCATGGACGCCGCCTGGCTCACCGGCGGCGACCCGGACGAGATCGACCGAAAGATGTATCCCACCCACGACTGGCACACCATGTATATTGGAAAGATCGTGGAAGCCTATCTCAATTGGTAAGAAATAACAAAACACATTTTCCGGGTATTCCGCTCCTAACTGCGCGGGAAACCCCTCGGCTGCTGGAGAGCGACAGCGGAGGCGGTTTCCCGTGTCATTGCACATTGCTAATTGCACATTTTGCGCAGCAACAACCGCAACGGGATACCCGATTATTCAACACCACCCCGGAGGAACACTATGCCAGACACCATCCAAGAAGAAAACATCAACCGCGCCGTACTGGTGGGCCTGAACGCCCACAGTCTGCCCGACGAGGACAACTCCACCGACACCACCCTGGAGGAACTGGAGGCCCTGCTGGAGACCGCCGGAGGCGAGGCCGTGGCCGTGGTCCTGCAAAAGCGGGACACGCCGGAGGCCCGCACCTTCATCGGAGAGGGCAAGGTGCAGGAGGTCAAGGAGCTGGCGGCGGCCAACGGCGCGGATTTAATTATCTTCGACAACGAGCTTTCCCCCGCCCAGGTGCGGGTGCTGACGGAGGAGATGGGCGTGCAGGTCATGGACCGGGCGGCGCTGATTCTGGACATCTTCGCCAAGCGCGCCCGCACCAGCGAGGGCCGTCTCCAGGTGGCACTGGCCCAGTACAAGTATCTGCTGCCCCGGCTCACCGGCATGTGGACCCATCTGGTGCGGCAGAACGCCTCCGGCGGCAAGTCCCCCATCGGCACCCGCGGCCCCGGCGAGACCCAGTTGGAGACCGACCGCCGCCACATCCGCCGGAAAATCCAGAAGCTGGAGGACGACCTGCGGGAGGTGCGCCGGGTGCGGGCAGTCCAGCGGGACCGCCGGGAGAAAAACGAGGTGCCGGTGGTGGCCATCGTGGGCTACACCAATGCGGGCAAGTCCACCCTCTTAAACCGGCTGACGGGTTCGGAGATCCCCGCCAACGACAGGCTTTTTGACACTCTGGACACCACCACCCGGACGCTGGAGATTTCCGACACCTGCACCGTGCTCATCTCCGACACGGTGGGGTTCATCCGCAAGCTGCCCCACCATCTGGTGGAGGCGTTCAAGGCCACATTGGAGGAGCTGAAATACGCCGACCTGCTGCTCCACGTCATCGACAGCAGCAGCGAGGAGTGGCGCGCCCAGGCCCAGGTGGTGGACAAGCTCATCCGGGAGCTGGGGGCGGAGCAGACCCCCTGCATCCGGGTGTTCAACAAATGCGATCGGTATAGCCCGGAAATTCGCCCCCACGGGGAGGACATCGTCTGTATCTCCGCCAAAACCGGGGAGGGACTGGACGAGCTGACCGCCGCCATCGGCAGACGGCTGGACAGCGGCGCGAAGCGGGTGCAGCTGCGCATCCCCTACGACCAGGGGGGCGTGCTGGACCGGCTCTACCGGGAGGCAAAGGTGGAAAATGTGGAGTACGCCGACGTGATTCAGGTCACCGCCGTCTGCACCCCCAAAACTTTGGGCCAGGTGCGGCAGTTTCTGCCGCAGGAGGACGAACCGCCCCAAAATGTGACGTGACCACAGGAAAGGAGCAGCCCATGACAGAATATTACATCCCCACCGGGCCGGGGGACGCGGAATATGTGGAA
>JAJQAS010000220.1 GCA_021203685.1 Clostridiales bacterium
CCTTATCCTGGGCGGTGACGTTGACGATGCCGTTCACGTCGATGTCGAAGGTGACTTCGATCTGCGGCACGCCCCGGCGGGCGGGCGCGATGCCGTCCAGATGGAACTTGCCCAGGGTCTTGTTGTAAGCGGCCATCTCCCGCTCGCCCTGGAGGACGTGGACCTCAACGGAGGTCTGGTTGTCGGCGGCGGTGGAGAAGATCTGGCTCTTCTTCACGGGGATGGTGGTGTTGCGCTCAATGAGCTTGGTGAACACGCCGCCCATGGTCTCGATGCCCAGGGACAGGGGGGTCACGTCCAGCAGCAGGATGTTGCTACCGCTGGCGTTGGGGTTGGCCAACACGCCGCCCTGAATGGCCGCGCCCACGGCCACGCACTCGTCGGGGTTGATGCCCTTGAAGCCGTCCTGCCCGGTGATCTTCTTCACGGCGTCCTGAACAGCGGGGATACGGGAGGAGCCGCCCACCAGCAGCACCTTGTTCAGCTGGGACGCGGACAGGCCCGCGTCAGACATGGCCTGGCGCACGGGGCCCATGGTGGCGTTGACCAGATGGGCGGTCAGCTCGTTGAACTTGGCCCGGGTCAGGGTCACGTCCAGATGCTTGGGGCCGGTGGCATCGGCGGTGATATAGGGCAGGTTGATGTTGGAGGTGGTCACGCCGGACAGCTCGATCTTGGCCTTCTCGGCGGCCTCTTTCAGCCGCTGCATGGCGACCTTATCCTGAGACAGGTCGATGCCGTTGCTGCGCTTGAACTCGGCGACCAGATAGTCCATGATGCACTTGTCGAAGTCGTCGCCGCCCAGACGGTTGTTGCCGGCGGTAGCCAGCACCTCGATGACGCCGTCGTCGATGTCCAGCACGGACACGTCGAAGGTGCCGCCGCCCAGGTCGTAGACCATGATCTTCTGGGCCTCTTCCTTGTCGGCGCCGTAAGCCAGGGCCGCGGCGGTAGGCTCGTTGATGATACGCTTCACGTCCAGACCGGCGATCTTACCGGCGTCCTTGGTGGCCTGACGCTGGGCGTCGGTGAAGTAGGCGGGCACGGTGATGACGGCCTCGGTGACCTTCTCGCCCAGGTAGCCCTCGGCGTCGGATTTCAGCTTTTGCAGCACCATGGCGGAGATCTCCTGGGGGGTGTAACCCTTGCCGTCGATGTTCACCCGGTAGTTGGAACCCATCTCACGCTTGATGGAGATGACGGTGCGGTCGGGGTTGGTGATGGCCTGGCGCTTCGCCACCTGGCCCACCATGCGCTCGCCGTCCTTGGAGAAGGCGACGACGGAGGGGGTGGTGCGGTTGCCCTCGGCGTTGGCGATGACGACAGGCTCGCCGCCTTCCACCACGGCGACGCAGGAGTTGGTGGTACCCAAATCAATACCAATAATTTTAGACATAACGTAATTCCTCCCAAAATCTATGAAGTGTGTTTATTTTTTACAAATGGAATTGGTTGTTGTTGTTTTTATCGTTTGCTCAGTCCCGTGAGCTTCTTTATCGCCATTCGCCCTTCGTTTTTCACCTGGCGGGGCTGCCTTTTCAGCGCTGCGCTTTGGGTTTGCATCACCCGGCTAACAGCTAATGGCTAACAGCTAACAGCTCCTAATTGGCTACCTGAACCATGGCGAAGCGGATGACCTTGTCGCCCATCCTGAACCCGGTCTGGAAACAGGCGGCCACCACATTCTCCCCCAGTTCGGGGTCTTCGATGTGCATGACGGCGTTGTGCAGGTTGGGGTCGAAGGGCTGGCCCACCGCGTCGATGGGGTGGATGTCCAGGCTCTCCAGCACCTGTTTGAGCTGGTTCATGGTCATCTCCACGCCCTGGAGAAAGGCGGTGTCCTCGGTGCCGTGTTGGAGCGCCCGCTCCAGGTTGTCGTACACCGGCAGGAAGGCAATGGCGGCGTCGGCCTTGGCCTTGCTGTAGGCTTCGGTCTTTTCCCGGGCGCTGCGGCGGCGGAAGTTGTCGTACTCCGCCCGCAGATAGAGGAAATCCTTCTCCTTCTCTTGCAGGGCCTTCTGGGCCTCCTCCAGCGGATCGGGCTGCTGGGGCTGCTGGGCCGCCGCTTCTTCCTCGCCTGGGGTCTCTGCGGCCTCCGGGGCCTGAACGGTCTCCTCAGCGGTCGCTTCGGCGGGTCGATTCTCTGTGTTTTTGTCCATATGAAACCTCCTGAACGGGGACTTGCGTTTTCGTTTCATTCACTGCCCTCGCTCCCTTCGCCGCCGGAGTCCTTCGGCGGGTTCAGGCCCTTGGGCTGGGGCGCCTGGGGCAGCTGATTGCCAAACAGCTTGCTCAGGTTGTCGGCCATGTAGCTGAGCTTGGCGGTGATCTGGGCATAGTCCATTCGGGTTGGCCCTACCACGCCGATGACCCCCCGCATCCCGTCGCCGATGTCGTAGGTGGCCATGACCACGCTGGTGTCTTTCAGCTCCTCGGCCACGTTTTCCGGCCCGATGAGGACCTTGGGGCCGCCATCGCCGCCGCTCTCGTCCTGCTTCACGTAGGGGAGCAGGCTGTTGTCGTCGGAGAGGTACTTCATCAGCTTGTGGGCCTTTTCCACGTCCTGGTACTCCGGGTGCTCCAGCAGGTGGCTGGCCCCGGCGGTGTGGATGCTGCTCTGCTCCGCGTCCTGGAGGACGTCCATGGCGAAGGACACCACCAGGGAGATCAGCCCGTAGGAGCTGCCGGCGGCCTTTTGCGCCGTCTCCATCAGGTCGGAGCTGAACTCGGAAAGGCTCTTGTTGGTGAACGAGGTGTTCAGCAGGGCGTTGAGCAGCTGGAGCTGCGGCTCGGTCACGTTGCTGGGCAGGTGGAACAGCTTGTTTTTGACCACGTTGCTGTTGGTCATGGCTACGCAGATGAAGGAGTTCTGGTCGATCATCAGCAGGTCGTACCGGGTGATGGTCACCCGCTCCTTCCCCGCCGCCATGGCGAAGGCCGGATAGTTGGTGAACTGGCTGACCAGCTTGCCCGCCTGGTCGATGACCCGGTCCAGCTCCCGCATTTTCAGGTGGAGGGATTCGTTGATCCGCTCCGTCTCCTGCAAGCTGAGCTTATGCTCCTCCATCAGCTCGTTGACATAGATGCGGTACCCCTTGGCAGAGGGGATGCGCCCGGCGGAGGTGTGGGGCTGCTCCAGGTAGCCCATCTTCTCCAGCGCGGCCATGTCGTTGCGGATGGTGGCGGAGCTGCAATCCAGGTGGGCCAGCTTGGCAATTGCCTTGGACCCCACCGGCTCCGCTGTTTCAATATAATTCTCTACCACGGCGCGCAGGATGCGCTGCCGCCGGGGTGTCAGATCCACCTGGCTCACCTCGCTGTTTTTGGTTTAGCACTCTTGTTCCTCAAGTGCTAAAAATAATATAGCACTTGCTTCCTCGATTGTCAATAGTTGAGTTTGTAAACGGTTTGTGAATCCTCAACAAAAATTTCAGCCGTAGAAAAGTGTCAAACTGTCTCCCTGACTGCTAATCCTTCCTTGTGCGTAGAAATCGCCCCGTTGGCGGTTTCCCGCCTTATCCTATACAGTATATGCCGCCCAGGCCCGGTTCCCCCTGGCAATTTCGACCGCGGCGCAAATTTGCGCGCATTTTTCCCGGCGCGCTTGACCCTGCGGAAACTGTTGGATATAATAGAAGTAGCTGTTAGCTATTAGCCGTTAGCTGTTAGTCAGATACAGCCAGTAGAAAGCATAGCGCATTAAACGAAAAGTAAAAATAACCGTTTGTGGTACGCTGCCAGCAGAAGTTAAGAACTGCGAATACTACTGGCTAAAAGCTAAGAGCTAATAGCTCTCATGCTGCCCGTAAAGATGATGCGTAACAACTTCTTCAAATACTCGATTAC